>JAZQDY010000137.1:0-3594 GCA_045547015.1 Eubacteriales bacterium
TGAAAAATGGCTTGCCATTTTTCAGGGGTCCCTGCGATGGTTCCTGCCCCTAGTGTATTATTTATGATGTTTGATAAGCCCCAGTGCTTTGAACAGCTCCATCACAACCAGGGGAACGAAGATCAGTCCGATACCGATGAGGTACTGGGTAAGGCTCAGGTAACGGAGGTTGAAAATGCTCTGTACGCCGGGGGTGAAGAGTACGAACGCCATCAGTGCCGTGGAGGCAAGTGCGGCAAGATTCAGATTCTTGTTGCCGAACGCACCGATTTTGAACAGGGAATGCTCGGAACGCATATTGTACGCCTGCACGATCTGGCAAAGTGCCAGAACCATGAACGCCAGCGTCTGACCGCCGATCAGATTCCATTCGTGAGCGTCGTCAAGCAGTACACCGTCGAACATATGAGCAAATTCCAGGCCGGTGCCCACCCAGAAAGCGCAGAGGGTGAGGAGTGCGAACATGACGCCCTGAATGGCTACGCGGATGCCCAGCCCGTGGGCAAAGATTCCCTCGCTTTTGGGTTTGGGCTTTCTGTCCATTACATCCGCTTCCACTGCCTCCATACCAAGGGCGATGGCAGGCAGAGAGTCAGTAACCAGATTGATCCAGAGCAGCTGCATGGAGAGCAGCGGCGACGTATGCCACATCAGCATGGCAAAGAATACGGTAAAGACTTCACCGATATTCGTGCTGAGAAGGAAGCTGACTACTTTCTTGATGTTGGCGTAGATACCGCGGCCCTCGCGCACGGCGTCTACGATGGTGGCGAAGTTGTCGTCCGTCAGCGTCATGTCGGCGGCACCCTTGGCAACGTCCGTGCCGGTGATGCCCATGGCGCATCCGATATCTGCCGCTTTCAGCGCCGGGGCGTCGTTTACGCCGTCACCGGTCATGGATACTACCTGACCCTTGCGCTGCCATGCTTTGTCGATGCGGATCTTGTTTTCCGGTGATACCCGGGCGTATACACTGATGCTTTCTACCTGTTCATCCAGTTCCCGGTCGGTCATGGCGTCAAGCTCAGCGCCGGTGATGGCGCGGTCGCCGTCGAGGAGAATGCCCAGTTCCCGGGCGATGGCGGAGGCGGGTACCACGTGGTCACCGGTAATCATGACCGGCTTGATGCCGGCACGGCGGCAGACGGCAACGGCGTCCTTTGCCTCCGGACGGGGCGGGTCGATCATGCCTACCAGACCCATGAAGGTCAGACCGTTTTCCAGCTCCTCTGAGGTGGGCACGGGGGGAACGGCGTCGATCACTTTGTACGCTACGGCGAGCACGCGCAGGGCATCCTCGCTCATGGATTCGGTGAATTTCTTTGCGGCGGCAAGATCGCCCTTGATGCAGCGGGCGGCCATCATATCAAAGGCACCCTTGACGATTACCACGTTTTTGCCGTCGATCACGTTTACGGTGGACATGAGCTTGCGGTCGGAGTCAAAGGGAATTTCGGCAAGGCGGGGATACTGTTCGTTCAGGGCGTCCTTGGGCATGCCGTTTTTGTGGGCGGCCAGAACGATAGCGGTCTCGGTGGGATCACCTATGTGCTGCTCGCCCTCGTCCGTAAATACCACGGAGCCGTCACAGCAGAGGGTGCCGTACATGAGAAGCTTCTTTATGCTGTCGGTGTTTGCGGCAGAGATGACCTCCGTATCGCCGGCACCGTCCACGTACGCCTTGGTGAGCGTCATACGGTTCTGGGTCAGCGTACCGGTTTTACCGGAGCAGATGACGGATGCACCGCCCAGGGTTTCCACGGCAGGCAGGCGGCGGATCAGTGCGTTCTTTTTCACCATCCGCTGTACGCCGATGGAGAGTACGATGGTAACGATGGCGGGCAGTCCCTCGGGAATGGCCGATACGGCAAGAGAGACGGCGGTCATGAACATATGCAGGGGATCCAGGTCGTTGATCATGCCCACCACGAAAATAATACCGCAGGCGGCAAGTGCCAGGATGCCCAGATATTTGCCCAGCTGGGAAAGCTTCTGCTGCAGGGGCGTCTGGGTCTCCACCTCGCCGTCCAGGAGATTGGCGATCTTACCCATCTCCGTGTCCATACCGGTGGCAGTGACTACGGCCAGTGCCGTACCGTAGGTGATGGAGCAGCCGGAATAGACCATATTATGCCGGTCGCCGAGAGGTGCATTTTCTTTCACTTCGTCGGCGGCATCCTTCTCGGAAGGAACGGATTCACCGGTCAGGGCAGATTCCTCGGATTTCAGCCCCGCGCTGTGGAGAAGCCGTGCATCGGCGGGTACGAAATCGCCCGCTTCCAGCTTTATGATATCGCCGGGGACCAGCTCGGCGGCATCGATTACCGTTTCTTTGCCATCCCTTATGACCCGGGCGTGGGGGGCGGACATATTTTTAAGCGCGTCCAGTGCTTTTTCCGCCTTGCCCTCCTGATATACGCCCATGACGGCGTTCAGAACGACGATCAGCAGAATGAGCGCCGGCTCAAACAGCTCGCCCCAGTTTTTCTCCAGGCAGATAACCGTGAAGGAGACGACGGCGGCGGCAATGAGGATCAGGATCATTACGTCTTTGAACTGATCGAGAAAACGCTGCAGTGTTGTCTTTTTCTTTTTCTCGCGGAGCTTGTTGATACCGTACTTTTCTTTGCGTGAGAGAACCTCGTCGGCTGTCAGTCCCTTTGCCGGGTCAACGGACAGATGTTTCAGAAGCTCCTCCGGGGTTTGGGTGTAGGGTGTCAATGGAAAATCCTCCTTATGAAAATGGTTCGAAAAGTGTATACAAACGCCGATACGGCATGCGGCATGACGGTATCGGCGGCAGTATCGGGCAGTCAGAGAAGACCGGTAATGAAAATTTCAAGTCCAATGAAAATGAGGATGGCACCGCCCAGAATGCCTGCCTTGCCGGCAAGGCGGGTGCCTGCTTGTTTACCGATGAAGATGCCGGCAAAGCAGACCATGAACGTGACGATACCGATGACCAGCGAGGCCACGAGAGCGTGGGGCAAATCGTGATCTGCAATGGTAAATCCCACGGAGAGGGCGTCAATGGAGGTGGCGATGCCCTGCAGAAGCAGGGCGGCTACACCGTGTACCGGCTGGGACTCCTCCTCGCCGTTTCCTTTAATGCCTTCGATCAGCATTTTGCCGCCGATGAACAGAAGCAGAACCAGGGCGATCCAGGGAATGCATTTTTCAAACATCCTGAAATGCTGACAAACCGTGCTGACGCAGATCCAGCCGATTAGGGGCATGGCAAACTGAAAAGCGGAGAAAACGCCGGCTACACCGCACATTTTTCCCGTTTTCATCCGGGGTTCATTCAGCCCGTTGGCAAGAGAGACGGAAAAGGCGTCCATGGCCAGCCCCAGTCCCAGTAGAATACTGTTGAAAAAGAACGCAAAGCCGTACGTGTCCATAAAAACCTCACAGAATCGGCGGGAGAAAAAACAAAGACTCATGTATAACGGTCGTTATACATGAGTCTCGCAATTTGAAACAAGCCAGACCTTTCGGTCAGGGGTGTTGACTTGCTACGCCGGGCGCGCTTGCTACTCCCTCATACTTTAATAATTGTATCATAAGCCCGTGCGGTTGTCAAGGCGTTGGGGG
>JAZQDY010000138.1:0-5046 GCA_045547015.1 Eubacteriales bacterium
CCCGCCGCTGCCGATGCTGCCCGAGGCAGCGCCGGCTGTACCGCCGCCGATGGATATACCGGCATCCACCCACTGTTCGTCATTGCTGACAGAGTATACGTAGTCGGCTATGCTGCGGGCTTCAATATTGGGACTGCCGGAAATGCGGATGGTTGCCGTACCGCCGTTCTTCTTTGTGCTGCTTCCGCCGCCAATCGCTGCACCGCCCACTGACTGTGCATAGATTGTGCCGCCGGTGATGGTTATATTGGCATGCTGTCCGGTTTCTTTGCAGGAACTGCCGCCGCCGATGGCTGCTGCTGGAATGGGAAGATCCGTATATTCAGAAATAAATCCGAAGTTGTAAGCGTATACTGTGCCGTTATTGATGAAGATATCCGCTTCCCCTCCTGGCTGGCTCTCGCCGATGCCGCCGCCGATCGCTGCGCCGGAAGAGGACACAACGGCAGTGACCATACCGCCGTTGATTGTAACAACACCATAGCCGTTTCCGCCGGCACCGATGGCAGAGCAGTTATCTTTCACCTGGGCACCGGCAAAGATGGTACCGCTGTTGATGATGATACCTTTTGAATCTTCGTAAGTGGTATCACTTCCTCCGATCACGGAGTTGTAGTGATTATCTCTGCCGTTGAAACTGGCAACCGTAACGGTCCCTGCATTGTTTTCTACGGCACTTTCGAAAATGATGTTGGAGGTATCTTTGGTGGAGGAGTAAAAAATGTTGCCGAAACGGCTGTTGCCTTTGAAGCGAATGATAGCATCTGCGTTTGCCGCTGTAGGATAGAAAGAAAGACCGCCGGTTGTTCTTGAAGAGGAGGTGGATATGTACGAAGACCAGACGTTATCTACCGTAACATCAAAGGTGTTGGCAGCAGCAGCCGTTATTTCAATCCTGTAAGATGTTTCCGTTTTTTTCACTGCCAGGGCTGCGGGTCCCCATTTGGTCACTACTTCAGAAACGTTGGTATTGTTTGTAATGTACTGTCCCCACGTCTTCGTATCCACGGACATTTCCGCGTACGGGGGCATCACGTATACGCCGTCTACCCAGCCGGTTGTGGCGCGGTTTTCTTTCGTGGACTGATATACATAATACTTGTTTGCCGCAGTATGGGTGCCGGTAATCGGTTGAGGATCGGTGGTTGTAACGCCGTTTTTGGTGGCGTAAACAAAGCCGGAATACGTGTTTTCGTTCAGCGTAACGTTACCTGCTGCCAGGTCAAAATAAATATATCCGTTGGTACTGATGAGTTCTGACGGCTGTATGCCGATATCCTGCAGACCGTAAAACACGGAAAAACCGTTTGTCTGGAAAGAAATCTTTCCGTCTACTGCCAGAATTCTTCCCAGCGGTACGTGAAATCCGTTGTGAACGTGATGTACGTCAACGGTGTCACCGTCTTTCATGCCTATCAGCGCGGCGTCAATAGACAGAGTGATCGTCTCGCCGCTTTGGGGCTGCCATTCCACTCCGTTGGCATCAAAAATTGTAATATCATAGGCAAAAAGGAGTTTTTTTCCGGAGGCGGTGATCTGTGCAAGAATTTCCGGCGCCGGCACGGATACCTGCACCTGCATTCCGTCGGGCATAATTCCTTCTGCTGCAATTACGTATTGCTTTCCGTCCGGGGATGTGATCACGGAGGTGAATCTTTTGATGAGTACGGGGCAGGTGGGAATATGAGTACCGTCCTGCTTTCCGCAGACAGGGCAGAGAAGTTCCGCCGGAGTAGTTACCGCGGGAATCGTTTCCGCCGGAGTAGTTACCGCGGGGATCGTTTCCGCCGGAGTAGTTACTGCGGGGATCGTTTCCGGCGTGGTAGTTACCACGGGGATCACTTCCGGCGTGGGAGTATCCGGATCAGCATAGACAATGCCGACGATGTGGGATGTATATATGCTCAGAAGCATGGTCAGCGCTAACGTAAAAGCACAGACTCGGTGGATAAGATTGGCGGGTTTCAACGCGTTACTCTCCTTGTTAAGGTTATGAGGGGGGATTATAATTTGCCGTCTCCGTCTCATTGTAAGTAACAATAAACGAATTAACGTTTACTGCTTCGCCGTTCAAAAAAAAACGATACGTATGAGAAGAGTAGGGATCAGAAGCGAATGTGGCAGTATCTACAATGATGTCGCCGGCAAGACAGTCCTGCATGACCGGATCCGTGTTGTCAGGGAGCACGTCTGCGGTACACTGTATGGATACTTTTCCTTGATAGCCCTGCGACCAGACGGTAAGGAGTACGTATTCTCCGGCAGCCTGAAAGTATTTGTAAAGTGTTTTTTCTGCGGGAGGTACGGTGAAACGACCGGTCAGCGTCTTAGAATAGCCGCCTGTGTGATCGGCGGGATTGTATCCGCCGACGCCTGTAACGGTAACGGTGTATACAGTGTTCGGCTGCAGATCGAGCAGGGTGACCGTCTGATCGTCAAAGCTGTTGGCAGCCAACTTTTTCTCCGGCGTTCCGTAAATGATCGCAGGGGCGGGCGCCGGCGGTTCGCTGGTAACGGTAACTGTATATTCGATATCCACCTCGGAGTAACGCAGTTCATCTTCGTGATTGCCCAGCGAGAAAGTGATCTCGGAAACACCCGGCGTGAGCGTGCGGTTCAGATCGTCTAAAATGTCGGAGGAGAAATAAAACTCCTTTGCTCTGACCGTGTCTGCTTTGGTGGATGACTGGAAATATTTGGCCAGTGCGTTGCCTACCAGTGCGCAGAGGATCATGCCGATAATGATATAAACCACTATCGCAGCATTTCGTTTTCTGGATTTCATTTTTGCATTCCTTACAAATACTGTTAGAGGATTTTAATCTATCTGTGTGGCTGTGAGGGTAATCGTGATCATATCCACGTATCCCATGTATGCAAGATCCTCAGCGCTGGTGGAAGACGGCACCCAATAGAGCTCCAGATCGTACGACGATGCGGAGTTAGGGTTGATGTAGTCCGTATAGGTGAAACGGCCGTCTTCCTGCGCCATAGGAGATCTTGTACCGCCTGCTTTGCCGAACAAAAAGGTCAGCGGCAGAGTTTTGGATGTGTTCACGATGGCAATGGAGTACGAGATCGCCACTTCGCTTTCGTTATTCACGTGAATCGGAACAATGCACGGATTGCCCGGCGTCAGCTCAGCGGCAAAGGAGGAGATGAGTTGTCCCGCTTCCGTTACACGGAAGGCGGCAACGCGTGCCGTGTCGGCTGCAGAATCGGTGGAAATGAAGCGGGCGTACATTCCGGCGGTTAAGTGGGACGTAATCAGCGTAAGACATAAAAGGATTCCGGAAAGCGTTGCGATAAAGTTTCTAAAGTCGTGTTTTTCTGTCATTGCTGTCGGTCTCCTTTCCCGGCGTGTCGCAGTTCTTTTTGCAGAAGACGGATCTCAGCCTTGATGGCGTCCATTTCCTTTTCCTTGCCCGTCTTCTCTCTGTTCCAGGACAATTCAATGAGAAGAATGGCAGCGCCCAGAAGAAGGATCGTGCCGGGGAGACTTTTCACAAACTGGACGGCTGCTCCCACGTAAGGAATGGCAAGAACCATACGCCCTTTTATATATATCCGGGAGATCGGTTCATCCGCCGTGTTGTTGGCTTCGCCTTTGGTGGTGATCAGATCGCCGGTTATATCCACGATTTCATGGATGATCAGATCGTTGCCGCTTTGATAAACGACAACGTCGCCGACGGCGTATTCATCCGCTTCGCGGATATACACCAGATCGTTCACGGACAGCGTTGGTTCCATGCTTCCGGACATGACTACGGCAGAACCAATTCCAAAAGGCATCGGCAGGGCATTGCCGCCCAGAATGCCGGCATTCCAGTAATATACGTTTACGCCGAACAGAAGACCTGCCGCAACAAGCAGCAGCCGCCGCCAGAAATTCCGCGCTTTATTATTGGTTGTTTTCTTCGATTTGTTCATTTTCCGTTTCTGTTGTTTCATTGCTATCGGGGGTTTCCTCCGGGTCGGGGATTTCTTCGCTGTGTTCATCCGGTGCTTCGGGATCCACCTCATCGGAATCCTTTTTGCCGATGCGGTAAAGAATAACGGCGATGATGATGAGCAGAAGGAGTAAAAGAAGGATCAGAAGAATAGGCCACAGACGGATTCTGCCGCCGATCTGCGAATAGGAGAAGGGAGTGGTGCCGTCAGAAAAATCCTGCTGAATACCGCCGAGTGCCTCCGCGTCAGCACAGGGTTCCGCGGTAGTGGTGATACTCACCAGCAGAGAAAGCGGCGTATCCGCAGATATATTCCCGAGGAGCGTGTCCCATTCGTCGCTGACGGAACCGATGTAATTCCCGTTTTCGTCGAGCCTATATTCTTCGTAAAGCCATTTCCATTCCAGTGTGTACCAGGCGTAGTTGTTAACTGACAGCGTTCCGCCTGTGAGATAATCCTTCAGATTGTGAATGGGTACCCAGTGTTTTCCGTCACCGAGCAGATATTCACCGGAGTAAGTGCGCAGACGAACGCCGATGGGAATATCCTTCAGCTCAATTTCCTGTGCGGAGAGTGCCAGGTGGGCGTGTATGGAAACGCTGTAATCCATTGCAACGTTTCCGGTGTTTTTTAAATTGAAGGTGTATTCGCTTTCCGTGCCGGGAGCAATTACGCTGTCGCCGTTTTCAGATCGCACGGTAATGTCTTTTCTGTCTCCCCAATAGGAATCTTCGAACAGGTTGATATGGTTTTCCGTTCCCCAAATCTGCTGGGAATCGTTCAGAAGGACGCCGGGTGTGGATGGAACGAGAAAAATGGAATTTTGTTCCGTGGGGGCAAAGGCACAGCTCCTGCACAGCAGGATCAGCGTGGTGATCAGAATCAGCAGCAGAAGCAGCGCCGCGATCCACCAGACTGTTCTGGATGATTGTTTATTCTGTTTATTTGTGTCGTCCTGTACCGTATCCGGCGAGGATTCAACGGAATATTCGGTATCGTTGTAGTTTGCCATGGAAAACGCAGCTCCTGTTATGAATCGTTTGGGTGGGTGTTTTTTATCGGGTTGTACGGTAGGATGAAGTCGGAGGCCAA
>JAZQDY010000139.1:0-4497 GCA_045547015.1 Eubacteriales bacterium
CACCCAAAAGACACCCTTTACCGTCACCTCAGCCGACGCGATCAAACGCGGTCTTGCGCCCGATCGCGGGCTGTTTATGCCGGAGTCCATCCCTACCTTGACGGAAGGCGATTTCAACGCCCTCCTCGCCATGCGGTATGAGGAGCGGGCTGCTGACATTCTGTCCCGCTTTTTGACGGATTACGATAAGGATCATCTCCTGGCTGACTGCACCGCCGCTTACGCGGAGGATCGTTTCCCCGGCGGCGCCGCACCGATCGTGCATATCGGTGACAACATTCACTCTCTGGAGTTGTGGCACGGTCCCACCTGTGCATTCAAGGATATGGCCTTGCAGATTATGCCCCGTCTTTTGTCCCGTGCTTTGACGATGACCGGCGAGACGAGATTGGCACACATCCTGGTTGCCACCTCCGGCGACACAGGTAAAGCGGCACTGGAAGGTTACCGCGATGTGGACGGTGTGAAGATCACTGTCTTTTATCCCGTGGACGGTGTAAGCCCCATGCAGAAACGGCAGATGACCACCCAGCGTGGTGAAAACGTCAACGTGTGCTCCGTATACGGCAATTTCGACGACGCACAGAGCGGCGTTAAGACCATCTTTGCCGACGAAACGCTGGCAAAACGCGCCGAGGAGAACGGATTCTTCTTCTCCAGCGCCAACTCCATCAACTGGGGTCGTCTGGCTCCCCAGATCGTGTACTACATTTCCGCTTACTGCGATCTGGTCAACAACAAAACAATCACGATGGGCGATACGGTCAACGTATGCGTACCTACCGGTAATTTCGGCAACATCTTCGCCGCCTATATCGCGCGGGAGATGGGTCTGCCGCTGGGCAAGCTGATCTGCGCATCCAATGCCAACTGCGTACTGACGGATTTCATCCGCACCGGCGTATACGATCGCACCCGTCCCTTCTACAAGACTATGTCCCCCTCTATGGATATTCTGATCTCCAGCAACCTGGAACGTCTTCTGTTCCTTTTGGGAGGCAGCGAGATGACGGCCGACTGTATGGCACAGCTGAATGAATGCGGCAAGTACACGGCTCCTGCGTCCGTTATGGAAAAGTTGCGTGAGGTATTCGCCGGATTCTACTGCACCGAGGAAGAAACGGCAGCGGTTATCCGCTCCTCCTTCGCGGATCGCAAGTATCTGTGCGATACCCATACCGCCGTTGGTCTGGGCGCTGCGGAAAAGTATCGCAGCGAAACCGGCGACTCCCGTCCCATCATCCTTGCCTCCACCGCCAGCCCTTACAAGTTCCCTGCTGACGTGCTCAAATCTCTGGGCAAGGCTCCTGCCACCGACGATCCCGCAGAACTGCTGAACGCTCTGCACAACGTAAGCGGCACAGCAATTCCCGAGCCTCTTGCACAGACTCTGACTTTGCCGGTTCGTTTCACCAAGACGGTGGAGCCTGCGGACATGGCAACGGTTGTCTTTGAATAATGAATAATGGAAATGCCGCCTTGCGGCGGCATTTTTAACCATTCAAAGGGATTTAGGCTTGAAGGTGGCACACACCGTTTCACCGGATGTGCTGGCATAGCTGGGACCAACGGTGATGCGGTTGGCGGCGCAATAGCTGTCGCCGTCATGAAAAGCACAGTTTTTCACGTCGCAAGCCACTCCCTTCAGGTGCTTTCCCGTTTTTTCGGATGATTTGTTTGTATCCATTTTTTCGCTTCCCTTTCTGCTGTTTTGCAGTCATTATTCTTGCCCGTGTCCGGGCGATCATACTATGAAAGGATTTCCGCCTCGGCGGACACGGATGCGTTATGTCTTTGTTTTCCATAGCTGACTTGCACCTCTCTTTGTCCACCGATAAACCGATGGACAAATTCGGTCCCCGCTGGAAATCCCATGCGGAAAAAATTGAGAAAAACTGGCGTGCCATTGTATCCCCCGCGGATACGGTGGTGATCCCCGGCGATATATCCTGGGGCATGTCCCTGGAGGAGTCCCGGGCGGATCTGGCTTTCATCCATTCCCTGCCGGGGAAAAAGCTGATCGGCAAAGGAAACCACGACTACTGGTGGTCCACTATGACGAAGATGAAAGCTTTCGCGGAAGCGGAAGGTTTTACGACCATCGATTTTCTCTACAACAATGCTTTCGTGTGCGAGGACTATATCGTATGCGGCACGCGCGGCTGGTACGTGGAGGAACGCCTGCAAAATGAGCGGGACAATGCGGATTATGCAAAAATCGTCGCAAGAGAGGCTGCCCGTCTGACATTAAGTCTGAAGGAAGCGGCGGCTCTGCAAAGCGACACGCCGAAGCCGATTCTGGTCTATCTGCATTTCCCACCGGTTTTCCGATCCTTTGTATGCCGGGAGCTGGTGGACGTTATGCATCAGTACTCCGTGCGTAACTGCTATTTCGGACATATCCACGGTGTATATAACGTGCCCCGCACCACTGACTTTGAGGGAATTTCGATGACGATGATCTCCGCGGACTTCCTGGATTTCGTTCCCATGATCACGATGCCCTGCGATTATTAAGGCTTTTTTCGGCATATTTCCCATTTTTCCCGGGACAAATTTGGCATATTTTTCAGTTTAGTCATTGACAGAACGAATAAAAAATTATACAATATAAAAAGATATGATTTTTGGAGGAATTAATAACCATGAGCTTGAAAAAATCTGAGCTTATTGAGAAAAATCTCTATGAGCTTACTTTTGATGTAGATCGCGCCACCTTTGACGCTGCTGTTGACAAGGCATACCGCCGCAGCGCAAAGAACATCAATATCCCCGGCTTCCGCCGCGGTAAGGCTCCCCGTTCCATCATCGAAAAGATGTATGGTAAGGGCGTATTCTACGAAGATGCTATCAACGATATCATTCCCGCAGCTTACACCGAAGCCGCTAAGGAATCCGCACTGGAAATCGTCAGCCAGCCTGAGTTCGATGTGGAGACCATCGATGACAACGGCGTTGTGCTGAAGGCTAAGGTATACGTAAAGCCTGAGGTTAAGATCGAGAACTATCTGGGCATTGAGGCCACCCGCACCCTGGCTCCCACCACCGATGCCGATGTGGATGCTGAAATCGAAAAGGTTCGCGCACGCAACTCCCGTATGATCGATGTTACCGATCGCACAGCACAGCTGGACGATATCGCAAACATCGACTACGAAGGCTCCGTTGACGGCGTTCCCTTCGACGGCGGCAAGGCTGAGGGTCATGATCTGAAGCTGGGCTCCGGTCAGTTCATCCCCGGTTTTGAGGATCAGATCGTTTCTCACGCTATCGGCGATGAGTTCGACGTAAACGTAACCTTCCCCACCGAATATCATGCAGAAGAACTGGCAGGCAAGGCCGCTGTGTTCAAGGTGAAGCTGAACGCGCTGAAGGTAAACGAGCTGCCCGCACTGGATGATGAATTCGTTCGTGACGTATCCGAATTCGATACGCTGGATGAATACAAGGCGGATATCAAGGCGAAACTGGAAGAAAAGAACGCCAAGATGGCAGACAACGCTGTAGAGGATCAGCTCCTCGAGGCTCTGATGAACAAGCTGGAGGCTGATATTCCCGAGGCAATGTTCGAGACCGAGACCGAGAACTTCGTTCGCGACTATGACAACCGTCTCCGTATGCAGGGTCTGGATCTGGCTACCTACTTCAAGTATACTGGCATGAATCTGGATATGATGCGTCAGCAGCTCCGTCCTCAGGCCGAGAAGCAGGTTAAGACCCGTCTGGCTCTGGAGAAGATCGCTGAACTCGAAAACATCGCTGTTTCCGAGGAAGAAGTGGAGGCTGAGTACGGCCGCATCGCTGAAGCGTACGGTATGGAGATCGAAAAGGTTAAGGAAACCGTTGATGCTGACTCCATCGCAGCTGACATGAAGGTTAAGAAGGCAGTGGATCTTGTAAAAGAAAAGGCTGTTGTAACCGACGCTGCTCCCGCAGCGGACGCTGAATAATTTTTGCAAAACGATTACCGCTGTTTCTGACTGAAGCAGCGGTAATATATATAATTGGCCAAATCTACAAAAATTGATTTATTATGAGTTTATACTCGGAAAGGCGGCACAATATGGCACTTGTCCCTATGGTCGTTGAACAAACCTCCCGCGGTGAGCGTTCCTATGATATTTATTCCCGTCTGCTGAATGACCGGATTATCTTCCTGGCGGATGAGGTAAATGACGTTACCGCTTCCCTGGTCGTTGCGCAGCTCCTCTTCCTGGAAGCACAGGATCCCGATAAGGATATCCATCTGTATATCAACTCCCCCGGCGGTTCCGTTACGGCCGGTATGGCAATCTACGATACGATGAACTTCATCAAATGCGATGTATCCACGATCTGCATCGGTATGGCGGCCAGCATGGGTGCATTCCTTCTGGCAGCAGGTGCAAAGGGAAAGCGCATTGCCCTTCCCCACAGCGAGATCATGATCCATCAGCCCTTGGGCGGTATGAAGGGTCAGGCAAGCGATATTAAGATCCATTCCGATCACATTCTCCG
>JAZQDY010000140.1:0-4498 GCA_045547015.1 Eubacteriales bacterium
TAGCCGGGGAGACAGCCGTTGGTAAGGGTGTTGTACACAACCATACCAAATCCTGCCATGGCCTTTACGTACAGACCGTATTCCACGAACTGCTCGCCGGGCACGCCCACTACGCAGGTACCGCCCAGACGGATTACCTGAATTTCCACCGGTGCCTCGTCGTCCAGAAGCTCAATCTTCACGCCGCGCTTCTTCATGAGAATATAACCCAGCTGATCCTCGGAACCAAGCAGCTTCAGATTGGCGTTCTGCCACAGATAGTACTCGTCACGGTTGGTAGACTGGCCGTACTTTGCGTACAGATCCTTATAGATAGCCTCGTCGTGTGCTACCTGCGCACGGAGCTCTTCCTCCGTACCGAAGTCACGCAGATCGATCTCCAGGGTGGTGTGTGCCACGCGGATATCCAGATCAGTCAGCCATTCCGCTTTATCGAGAACAGAGTGTGCCGCCTTGCCGAGAATCCGTCCCACGCGCTCTGCCTCGTCGTAGCTCTCACCCTGCCGGTAGTAGCGGCTGGACTGGTTGCCGGAGGGACCCTGTGCAAAGCCGATTACGGCATCCTTCTCCAGCTCGTTCAGCTGAATACGAACGTATCCGGGATAGTCTGCGGTACAGACCTCACTCCACTCGTGGATGAAGGTGGGGTGCAGGGTGTAGTTTACGAAAATGCCGCGGACCTTATCATCCATATCCTTTACTGCCATAACGCTTACCAGCGGATCGTGGGGGCCGCCGGGGATGCGGCGGTTGCCGCCTACGCCCTGCTCGGCACCGCACATGGTTACACCGGAGGTGAACGCTGCATCGAAGGCGTTCTTCTTTGCCTCGGCAATGATGCGGGTGATATTCTTAATCAGATCCTCCACATACTCTTTCGGCTGCTCAACGCCGGCTTCCAGGCTCTCGATATCGAGACGGCCGGATGCCCAGGGGCCGGAGTGGGTGTGGCTGCAGCTGATCATCACGTTGCCGCCGGGGATACCGGTCACCGCTTCTACGCGGCGGCGAACCTCAGCGACGTGCTTTTTGGAGAAGAACAGAAGATCCAGAGTGACCATAGCCACTTCCGTCTCGCCGTTGTTCAGATACATACAAGCGGCGTACAGCGGATCGTGTGCACCGGTGTTATAGCGGGGATAGTGGGGATAACCGCCCAGTTCCAGACCCTGAGGCGGGGTAATATCAACAAGAGCCGTTCCTGCTTTCAACATATGAAAAAACCTCGTTTCTTAAATAATATGTTCTGCATCCGGGACGGATGCGCCGGATTTATTTATTGAGACGTTCGCCCACGGCTCCGCCGGGATGAATCAGGGCAAACTGCTCGTTCTTATAATCGGTCTCCTCAATGAGAGCAGACTGCAGTGCGTGGAAGATCACGGCGAGGGACGTGCTGCTGGTAGTACCCTGGGAATTGTACTTATCCGTTTCCTTATTCACGTACTGACGGAGAACTACGTCCGCGCCGGTAGCCAGCGGGGATTCGGTATTCTCAGTAACGGTAATAACGAAAACGCCCTTTGCCTTGCAGATGTCCAGGATGGGCAGAAGCTCCTTCGTCTTGCCGCCGCGGGAGGCGAAGATCATTACGTCGCCCTTCTGCAGATAGCCGGTGGCTCCGTGTACTGCCTCGGCGGGGGAGATAAAGCGAGTGGGGCGCTCAATGCAGCAGAGCAGATGTGCCGCATGCTGGCAGATGATACCGGAGTGGCCGCAGCCGGAGGTAGCAATGCGCTGTGCCCCTGCAAGCAGATCCACCGCTTTGGCAAAAGCGGATTCGTCTATGTAGGATGTCGCATTCGCCAGGCATTCCGCTTCGATCTGAAAACTCTCGCGGAGTCTCTGAAGTCCGATTTCTTTCATGATATAGAGTCCTTTCTTAAAGAGAAACGAATAGCGGCACGCCGCCGTCCGATTCCCGGATTTGAGTAAATTTTCCTCTTTAAAGTATACCATGATACACACAGAATTGCAAGGGAATTTTGCAAACTTGTCCGCATAAACTGCCAAAAAGGGACAAAACAGGACCGCAATAAAAGCAGTCCTGTTTTGTATGTGCGTATTATTCTGCGAAATCCACGCAAACCTTGGTAATGCGGGGCGTGCGAAGACTGTTCTTCGCCACGATCTCCAGCCGGTACCGGAAAGTATCGCCCTTCTGCAGCGCCACGCCTTCCGGCTTCGTCCACTCACCGCCGTTTACGCTGACGGTAAGGATCACTGCGGTCTTTTCGGGAATATCCGCCTCTACGGCTGCGGATTTTACGGTGCAGTCCGCATCCACCGGGAAGGATTCGGAATAGTAGAACTCGGAATCGCTTCTGGTGAGAATATTACCCGGGTTGATAGCCGTCATACCGTGGGGACCGTTGGTAGGCAGATTGGTACAGCGTTCGGGATTGAATCCCTTTTCCCCGTTCCACCAAACGGTAGAATAGCCCTTATGGTCGCCGTCCACCTTGTGATTGGCAACCGCCAGATCGATATATCCGTCCTCATTGAAGTCTGCGGCAACACAGCCGGAGGCGGAATGGGTATAGAGAAGCTGACGGTCCAGCTCACGGAATTTGCCTTCCCGGTTCCAATAGAGGAAGGAGTTGGTATCCCGATCCTTACCGCCGTGATAGCTGCCCACGAACACATCCAGCCAGCCGTCACCGTTGAAGTCAGCCACAGCGAAGGAGCAGCCGGCATCGGCACGGAGCACCGACTTGCGGGCATCGCTGATACCCTCGGGACCGTTCCAATAGATATTCACGTAAGAATGGTGCGGCATGCCCTGGGTCAGATAGCCGTCCGGCTTGGGCGTCTCGGTATGTCCGCCGATAATTACGTCCGGATAGCCGTTGCCGGTAAGGTCAGCGGCAGTACAGCTTACACCCTTCCATACAGCCAGATCCTGTCTGCGCTCGGTGGAGAATCCTTCCGGACCGCCCCACAGAATCATGCTCTTGTTGGAGGAAATAATGGGCACGATCAGATCCAGCCAGCCGTCGTTGTTCACGTCGGCGGCCATCAGCCAGCGTCCCTGCCCGAACTCCTCAAGAGAAATCTGCGTAAAGGTTTCAAAATTGTCTCTGGCGGAGTAGATACGCAGTCCCATCCACTTATCCGCCACCGTAACGATCTCCAGATATCCGTCTTTATCGAAGTCGCCGGCAACCACGCCCCAACCCATTTTGGTTTCCAGCGTACGGCTTCTCTCCGGCTCAAATCCGTTCGGTCCGAAGAAATGGAGATGATGTCCCACGTCCAGATGAACGGAGTTTTCGGAGTTGTTGCCGATAAGTACCTCTGCCCATCCGTCATCGTCAAGGTCTGCAATCAGAGAGTCAACGGCACAGTGACCGGGCAGTTTCAGCATATTGTTCTCATCGTATCCGTCTTTACTGCCCCAGTAAAGGAAGCAGTCGTCGTAGCCGATGGAGGAACGGGCATGGTGGTTCTGAATGAACACATAGCGCGCGCCGGCAGGCGATTTCACGAAGAAACCGCGGCGGGCATCCTCGGACTCATACTGCACCGCATCGGTGAAATTGGGGTAGGTAAACACCAGTGACTGGTTGGTATACATACGACCCACGTTGCACTGGCAGAACAGCACGCTGCCGCCATCAATATCCACGTGGCACGCCTGCTGAGTCTCGATCACCGTACGGGGACGGCTGTCAAGGCCATCCGCACCGTTCCAGATAATAAAGCTGTTCTGTCCGCCGGGATTCGTCTCACTCTTTACCTGTGCCGCCACGGCAATATCATCGTATCCGTCGCCGTCAATATCGCCCACGGCAACAGCCATAGCCATGAACACGTCAATTTCCAGTACCCGTTCCAGCGTTCTGTCCGGATTGGCGGCGTAAAACAGCACTTTTTTACCGGTGGGGATCGTAAAGCACTTCCGTCCGTTCCACACTACCGTCTGAAGCAGACGCGGGGTTGGTGACTTTTTCTCCATTTCACTGGTAATTTCCTTGCTCTCCTCTACCTGAAGAACGTCGGCGGCGGGCAGTTCAAAGAAGATCGTTTTGCGCTCTACGTCAAAGCCTTCCGCGCTGCCCCAGTAGATGACCGTTTTGGTCTCTTTCTGATAACGTACGATCAGATCGTCAAAGCCGTCACCGTCCAGGTCGGCAGACGCGATCAGCTCCGCCCCAATAGGAAGATCGGTATAGTCATCCCACAAGAATCCCAGATCCGACTGACGGAATATGCGAACCATCTTCTGTCTTCCAAGAACAAACGCCAAAGAAGGACGGCCGTCCCCGAAGAAATCGCCGGCAGCTACGTCTACTGCCCAGGGAGTAGGAATACGGATGTGCCGGTTTTCGCTGTATCCATCCGCGCCGCCGTAGTAAATATCGGTCGTGGCGTAGGGGGCTGCCATATCGTACTGACCGGCAATCACGATATCCGGATAACCGTCACCGTCCAGATCCACCACCTCACCGGAGATACTGCCCTGTGCGGGAAGCTCATCCCGATGTCCGTCCGCATG
>JAZQDY010000141.1:0-14894 GCA_045547015.1 Eubacteriales bacterium
CCCTGCATAAGCGCGGATACCGTCCGGAAACGGTTGCCGCCCCTCTCCGTGAAACGCTGGCAGCGGCGCTTGCTGCCTTTTCTCGCCCGCGTGAAGATGTTCTCTTGCGGGATCCTTTTTGTGGCTCCGGAACAATTGCCATTGAAGGAGCTATGCAGATGCTGCGGATTGCACCCGGTGTGGATCGTTCTTTTGCAGCCGAAGCATTCCCCGCGTTCCCTCAAGAGAGCTGGGTTGATGCCCGTACGGAAGCGAGAGATCTGGTTATCCGAAACAGTCACTTCGAAGCGGTTGCGTCTGATATTGATCCGGAATGTGTCCGCATCGCCGCGGAATCAGCCGCCCGTGCCGGTGTTGCCGATCATGTGAAAGTATTTGAGGCAAATGCACTGGATATTATGACGGATGACCGCAGGGGGACTGTCGTTACCAATCCGCCTTATGGTGAACGGCTTATGAAACCGGAGGAGGCGGAACAGCTGTACCGGGACATGGGGCGTGCCTTTTCCCGTCTCGGTCGATGGCAGATTTACGTGCTGACGCCTTGCGAGACATTTGAACGGCTGTATGGTCGGCGTGCTGATAAAGTACGCAAGCTGTATAACGGAATGATCCCTTGTCTGTTTTATCAGTTTTTCAAGAACAAATAACGTATAAAAAGATGAACTCCTGTCAATACTTTCCGTATATGGATTGAGACAGGAGTTGATTTTTTGCAGATTTTCAATCAGAAACTTACGAATTCCTTTGACGAGAATGTTGCTATGATGGATCGGCTTCTCCGTGTGAAGGAAAGCTTTGATGTGATCCGCCGTCCGATGGTTGTGGACGGCGTACGTATGATGCTGTACTATATTGACGGATTTGTGCAGTCAGGCAGTCTGCAGAAGCTGATGCTGTATTTTGTCACGCTGAAGGCAGAGAATTTCGGCAGTGGGGATGGGGATGCGGCGCAGCGGTTTGCCGACAGGCATGTTCCTTCTGTAGAGGTGGATGTGACCGATTCCGTGGATTCCCTTATCCTGATGACCATGTCCGGATGTACAGCAATTCTCGCGGAGGGATTCGGTGCAAGCGGTATTATTGTGGATCTGCGCACCTATCCGGCGCGGGAGGCAAGTGAGCCGGAAAACGATCGTGTAATGCGCGGAAGCCGTGACGGATTTGTGGAAACGCTGATCTTCAATACGGCGATGATTCGCCGGCGTATCCGGGATACCTCGCTTACCGTGCAGTATCTGAACATCGGCAAATCCTCCCGCACAGATGTGGCTCTTTTGTATATGGCTGACAAAGCGGATCCACAGTATGTAAAAGAGCTATCGCAAAAACTGCAGAATCTGAAAACGGATTCGCTCGTGCTGGGGCATCAGAGTGTAGCGGAAAGCTTGATACGGTCACGCTGGTACAATCCGTTTCCGAAAATTCGTATGACAGAGCGCCCGGATGCCGCGGCAGCGTCCATTCTTGAGGGATCTGTAATCCTTCTTTGCGACAACAGTCCGGAGGCCATGGTTTTTCCTACATCCGTGTTTGACTTTTTGCAGGAAACAGACGATTTTTATTTTCCTCCGCTGACTGGCTCCTATCTCCGCATTCTGCGGCACATTGTTTTTTGGATGACGGTGCTTCTGACGCCCACATGGTACCTTTTGCTGATGAATCCATCGTGGATACCGGAATGGCTCTCAATGGTGACTCCTAAGGAACCGGGCGGCTTGCCGATTCTGGCACAGCTGCTTTTGGCGGAATTTGCCCTGGACGGATTAAAATTGGCGTCACTGAATACGCCGAATATGCTGTCTAATTCCTTGTCAGTTGTCGGCGGCTTGCTTCTCGGTGATTTCGCCGTGACGGTTGGCTGGCTTTCTCCGGATGTGATTTTTTATATGGCGTTCGTTGCTATCGCCAATTTTACGCAATCCAGCTATGAACTGGGGTATGCGTTCAAATATATGCGTGTTCTGCTTCTTCTGCTGACAGCCGGATTTAATATCTGGGGATATGTTGTCGGCATAGTGCTGATTCTTGTGATTGTGGCAACCAATAAAACGGCAAACGGAAAGAGAAGTTATCTGTATCCTCTGATTCCGTTTAATGGAAGAGCGCTGGCAAGCCTCCTCTTTCGGTTAAAGAAGCGGAATTAAAAAACAAAGCCGCCAGAATGGCGGCTTTGTTTTTATAGGTTGCCCTTATATCAGTGTTTCTTCTTACCAAGAACTACAGCACCGGCCGATGCAGCCATGACGACAGCAAGAATGATTGCAGCGTCAAAGGTCGCGGGAGCGGCGGGTTCAGCAGCGGTAGCTGCAGTAGTTGCTGCAGTAGTTGCTGCGGCAGTAGCAGCGGTAGTAGTAGCGGCGGTGGTTGCCACAGTCACAGCGGCTGTAGTTGCAGCGGTAGTTTCAGTCGGTGCAGCAGCCTCTGCAGGGAAGTCGATGGTGATCTTCGCTGTGAACTGGGTGCTGGTGCCGGTGTTGCTGGCAAAGAGCACGTACTTATCCGGCATCTCCGTTACGTTATCTACCGTAAAGGACAGCGTTTTGATAGCATCTGCATGGCCGTTATCAGTGTAAGAGTGGCTCCACAGCGTGTTGCCAGCCTTGGCTACACCCCATACTCTGTCGGACTTGAATTCAACGGTCTTACCGTCTGCATCAACGAGAGCCAGAGCACCCAGCCAGGAATTCAGGTTGAAGGTAACGTCAACCTTCAGCTGCTTCGCTGCTTTGTCAAATTCATAAGCAACAGAGGCTTCCTTGCCGTATTTGTCGTAGTTGGCCGGCTTTTCAGCATTTTCGATGGTCAACGCACCGTTCCAATCTGCATCGGATACGGGGAGCGTCAGAACAGCAGCACGGGTTTCTACGGTAACGATTGCTTTGGCAGTATCAGCGGGAGCGGCGGTTTCTGTGGAAGCCGCAGTGGTTTCAGGGGTCTCAAGCGGAGCAACAGTACCGTCTCCGTTCGGATCTACAACCTTGAGGTGGTCAACGTAAATGGAGTTCTTGCCGGAACCTACGTTTATCATTACGTTTTTAATGGTGAGAGAGTTGCCTTCTTTGGAGTTGGCTGCAGCAATGCCGGTAACGGAAAGAACTTCCTTGCCGTCGATGGCGAACTTGGCAGCGGATTCACCGTCATATTCGATTACCCACTTCTGGAACTTTGTGGTGTCGATTTTGATGTTCTGCTTTACGTCCATGTTGGCACGTGCCTTTTGGGAAACGGCCAGAAGAGCGTTGTTGCCGTCAGCATCGGCCTCTGCCAGCGGATGCACGACGAAGTACAGAGAAGGAGCACCTTCCATGTTGCATTCCGCAACGAAACCGCGCCAGCCTGCGCTCTTGTTGGGGAGCATCAGGGATTCAATCTTCAGATCCATTTCAAGGCGTACGGCTTTCTTTGCAGGAGCCGTGTAGTTGAGAGTAAGCTGGGTATAGGCCTCTTTGGTGGATGCATCACCGCCGAGATAGATCTGACCGTCGGGAACGTTGGCGTCGATCGTATGGTCGGCCATGTAAACGTTGGGATAGTCATTGCCGCCGAGAACAACGGGTGCGGGCGGCGCGGGCGGCGCGTCTTTATCCTTATCTTCGTCTTTGATTTCTTCGGGGAGTACGCTGCAGTCAAATTCCACAAGCGTAGTGTCGACTCCAGCGAATACAGTAGTGGCGAAAAGGGGCAGAATGAGCACGAGACTCAGCAAAAGGGAAAGAACGGAAAGCTTTTTCATATTCGTTTTCCTCCAAATAGTATTCATAGCAGTGTATGCATACACTCTATTACCATCATTTTACACTGAAACGGAAAACAATGTGTGAATGAAATGTAAACAATAAGGGCGTTTCTAAAAGTTTATTGTGAGAAAAAGACAATAGATGCGCTTATACAGGTGTAAGTTCTTCTGAAACGGTAGAATTCTTTGACTTTCTCCTGCGTGTACGCCGCCTTTGTCGGATTGCGCGGAGGTAAGCTGCTTTTTGCGCTTCACTTGCTTCCTCTATCGTACGCACGGCAAATGCGTGGCCTGATTTGTCATCGATTTTCCAGCGCACCTTCAGAATATGCTCCGCGCCGCAGGGGCAGATTGCCAGGGACATGCGTTTTCCCGGAGCGCGGCGGACCCATTTACCGGTACTGATTGTTTTCCCGCAAAGGGGACATGTGCAGGAAAGTGCGAATTCTTCCTTAGCCATTTCGGAATAAGAGGGATAAATCGTGCGGGGGAGACCGTTCGTTTGTTCATCGAAATTGTCTGTTTTCGGAAACGGATCGTCGTAGTGAGCAATCCCGGCTTCCAGATCCAGTTTGGCACAGACAGCGGCTGTGCTGATGGCATCATTCAAAGCATCGTGCGCCGGATATTCCTGCGGAATATCCAGCCGCTCCATTGCATCGGCAAGGGAGCACTGTTGCTTTTTGTTGAGAACTTCTCTGGCAAAAATACGCTGGAGATCAAATGCGGGCGGCAGGGAAGAAAGGCTCATGTTGTGGAGACGCAGATTATCACGAAGCATAGGCAGATCATCCGGTCCCCAGGTGAGGAACGTGATGTCTTTGCCGCACCAGTCGGAAAACTGTGCGTAGGCATCGGGAAAAGAGAGCCCGCTTTCCAGCATTTTTGTACTGATGCCTGTGAGCTTTTTTACACTCCAGTGCATTTTTGTGTAATACTTCGGAGCAACAATGAGGCGAAGAGTGTCGGTGGCCCGCAGGTCTTGATCCAGGCGCACCGCGCCGATCTGTATAATTTCACCAACCAACGTAAATCCCTTACGCCGCATGGATTCTCGCGTGAGAGCCTGATTCCATTCAAGATCCAGAACAATATACTGCATTTTTCTATCCTTAAACATTTTAACTGCCATTATTATATCAGATTTTGTCAGTGCAATCAATCCCTAATGCGGATTTTTGCTCCGTTCCTTGTACCGGGTAACGATGTGCGGATGATTTGCCTCAATAAAAGCATGATTCTCGTATCGCTTTGACAGATGTATGTATTGCGTTTGTGTGCATTTGCTGGTATAATGAAAAAGAACACAGACAGAAGAAAGCCACAGTGAACTGTGGCTTGCGGATTATGCAGGTGCTTTGAATCCGTGGATGAATCCGTTAACGTCTGCAGAGCAGATGTCACCCCCTACTACACGGTTCTTAAAAATAATAATGTTGGCATATACTTTTCCGCTGTAACCGTTGTAGTTGGTGATTTCGTAAGTGTAACGGGTAACATTTTTTCCTCTGTATTTGGTGAGATCCAGCCCTTGCTGTTTCTGTACTTCGTTGTATGTTTTGAGGATTTTGTCAAATTCCTGGGGGACGGTTATTTCGGCTGTTTCCACGGTGGCAGGATTTACTTCCCAGCCGAATTGCCCAAGAAAGGCAATCCGGTCATCTTCTGTCTTGATTTTGTCGTACTGGATTTTTTCATTCTCTGCAAGAATGCTGCCCGTTGTGGTCACTTCATTTCCGGGTACAAACAGAATGAGCGATACCAGCGCGATCAGGGCGATGCCGATTATACCGAAAAATCGGAGTGTATTGGCGCGCAATGCGTATACAAACATAAGATCCTTTCTCCCCGCCGCATTTTCCGTACGCGCGGGGGAGACGCGGCCGGTGCGGCATACACCGCGCTACATATATATGTAACGACGGACAGATTATGCCGGGGCGGACAGAAAAAACGTCTGTGCATTTTTGCCAGGCAAGGAGGAATCCACGAGTAATGGTTGCCGTTTACAGAAGTTGTCATGATGCGAACAGCACTGCATGCAGGTCAGCGCTGCTTTCTGCAGGCATCCCCTGTTTTCTGATAGGTCATGGACTGCCGCACGCTGCAGCAGCCGCACGCGTTCCGTTTGTGATTTTTCCGGATACGGACATGGCTGTGTCCGACAGCTTCCGGAGAAGTCTGCCGCCGGAGAAATTTCTCCTTTCGAATGAATGGTTTTCCCCGCAGACTGTTACCTATGGAGTGAAACTGTGCTACTTTCAGCGCCTCGGACACGATTTCGAATTGGCGGCAGGCGGCGGTATCCGCTTTTCTGACAGATCCGTGTACTTTTGCGGACATTATCTTCCCTTGACTGACAGTGAATATCTGATATTGCGTCTGCTGTATCACTGCCGCGGATTCTGGTTTTCCGCGGACGAAATTGCGGCGTCGTGTTTTGAAAACGGGACAGGTGCGGTGACCGGTCACGTATGCAGCATCAATCGAAAAGCGCGCCTCATTAAGGACATGCCTTTAATTGAGACGCGCCGTATATACGGATACAGATTCCGATAGAAAAAGATCAAAGAGCGGCCAGCATACGGATCAGAAGCTGATATACCCGTTCTGCGGAGGAAAGAGACAGCTTTTCTGCCGGTGTGTGAATATCAAACATGTCGGGGCCGATGGAGAGAATGTCCATATCAGGAATTTCGGCTTTTACCAATCCGCATTCAAGTCCGGCGTGAATACCGATGATTTTCGCTTCTTTGCCGAACAGGTCACGGTACGTGTCCAGATATACGCTCTGGAGCCGTGAATCGGCACTGAATGCCCAACCGGGATACCGGGATCGATGTTCATTTGCAAATCCGGCGCACCGGGCGACTTCATCCAGAATATCACATACGTCGTCCAGTTCCGCTTCCACAGAGGAGCGGGAAGAGGAGATAACGGTGATGCCGGTCGTATCCGCTTTGACGATGGCGGTATTGGAGGAGGTCTCCACAAGCCCCGATACATGATTGCTCATGGCCAAGGGCCCGGACGGCAAAAGCCGGAGCAGCGTCAGAAGTGACGATGTATCTGCCTCGGAAAGCGCGGATCCGCTGCATTCTTCTTCGGTTATCTTTGCGGAAAACGGCTGATCGTCTCGGCAAAGCACAGAACGGATGGATGCTTCCTCCGTGCGGATGGCATCGGCGGCGGCTTTTGCATCGGCGGCGGAAAATACTACTGTGCATTCCCTAGGGATAGCATTGTCTTTGTTTCCGCCGGTAAAGGAAATCATCCGTACTTCCGTTGCCTTTTGTGCGGCACGGTACAGCCGTGCACACAGTTTCAAAGCATTTTTCCGGCCGCTGTTGATATCTTCTCCGGAGTGACCGCCCATGAGACCCGAGACGGTCAGCCGGAGTGCAGTGTTGGTGCAGGGAATTGCTTCTGACGGCACGCGGGAAAAATGCGTGGTGACGCCGCCGGCAGAGGCGGCTGTGGCAACCGTTTCATCACAGGAATCCAGATTGAGCATCGTACGCGCTTTCAGCATGGATTTATCAAATGCCTGCATACCGTCGAGTCCCACTTCCTCTCCAACGGTGAACAGACATTCCAGCGGCGGATGGGAAAGCGTGTTGTCGGCAAGAATGGTGAGCATAGAGGCTACCGCATAGCCATTGTCAGCACCCAGTGTGGTTCCGTCGGCCCGGATGAAATCCCCTTCTTCTATGATGCGGATGCCTTCCGCAGAAAAATCGTGCTCTGTTCCCGCATTTTTCTCGCACACCATGTCCGTGTGCCCCTGCAGAAGAACGGTTGGGTGATCTTCGTAACCCTTCGTGCCATCCTTGCGGATCAACACGTTATTGACAGCATCGCGTACAGCTGACAGCCGGTGCGCCTGGGCAAATGCCATCAGATAGTCCGCGATTTTTTCTTCCTTGCCGGACGGGCGCGGGATGGCACTGATTTCATTAAAATAATTTCGCAACGCCTTGTTCATTGTAAACCTCCGTATGTTTTCTGTTATAATCGTATCACGATTTACCGTATTATGCAAGAGAAAATGCACGATTCAAAGAAAAAATAAAAAAATTTGCGCAAAGCGTTTCTTTTGTGCGCAAGTTGTGGTATAATATCCCTGTATATAGACAAAGGAGGACTGCTATGGAGTCGATTACAGAAAAAATTGCAGACGTTCTGCGTGTTTTTTCTCCGAAAGAGAGCAGAAAGTATTTCACTTCAGCAGTCGTTCTTGCTGCGGGATGCGGGACACGTTTTGGACAGGAAAACGGTAAAAAGCAGTTTTGCCCTGTCGCCGGCATACCCGCCGTAGTACGATCCCTTCTCGCTTTTCAGAAATCGGACTGTATCAATGAAATCGTCCTTGTTACTTCTGAAGAAGATGTGCCGCGGTGTGAATCCTATCGGGAGAAGTATTCACTTACGAAAACCGTAAAAATTCTTCCCGGCGGTGCGGACAGACAGGCCTCCGCCAAAATTGGATTCGATGCGGTTGACGCGAAAGCGAAGTTTGTTGCTATCCACGACGGTGCCCGATGCCTCGTTACGCCGGAGATTATCCGAAAAACGGTGCGTGCCGCCTACGAATATGGTGCCGCCGTTGCCGCCGAACCGTCCCGAGATACGGTAAAACGTGCGTCAGCACAAGGGATTGCGGAGGAATCACCGGATCGCTCTACGATCTGGCTTGCCAAAACGCCGCAGGTCTTTTTGGCGGATATGTACCGTGCCGCCGTATATATGGCTGAAAAAGATAATGTACGAGCCACGGATGACAGCATGCTTGCCGAGCGGCTTGGATTCAAAGTGCATCTCGTGGACTGCGGCAGTGAAAATTTAAAGATCACTTTACCAATCGACGTGGCAATCGCAGAAGCCATTCTGCGTGCCAGAGAGGAGGGTTCCCGTGCGGATCGGACACGGATATGATGCGCACCGCCTGGGCGGTGACCGGCCGTTTATCATCGGCGGTGTACGGATTCCTTATGAGCGCGGGATCTATGCCCACTCTGACGGAGATACCCTGGTTCATGCAGTGATTGACGCGCTGTTTGGTGCGGCGGGTATGCGTGATATCGGAACACATTATCCGGACAGTGCCGCGGTGTTTGACGGTGCGGACAGCCTCACTCTTCTGCGTGATGCAGTGGACAAAATCCGCGATGCAGGATTTTCGCTGGAATATCTCGACTGTACCGTAATAGCCCAGGCACCTAAGATGGCAGCGCATATTGAGGCCATGCGGCGTAATCTTGCAGACGCATGCTGCATGGAGATCGCCCGCGTCAACGTAAAGGCAACAACTGAGGAGAAAATGGGCTTTACCGGAAGCGGTGAGGGACTCGCCGCCCATGCGGTGTGTCTGCTGAACGAATAAAAAATGCAGGATGCCCGCCGTGCGGACATCCTGCTATCGGAATCGGCATTGAACGGCGCAAGTGCTTCACGTCCTTTCTTTTTACGTCCGGTGCCGTTTTTCTGCCTCGTGTTTTCGGGGAGTATTTCCCCTTATCATCTTATGAATCAAACGGAAAAATGCCACGTCCCGCAGGACGTGCTGTCAGTGCGGCGATTCGCGGCAATTCCGTACCACGTGAAAAACTGATCCCGTTTTTTCGCGGGTGATGACTATATTTTAAGGAGTTTTATAAAACAATGAAAGAGACGCAGATTTTAACTTCCCCCTCCATCCTTGCCTGTGATTTTCTCCACCTGGAGGATGAGATCCGCCGCGCAGTAGCGTCCGGTGCTGATCTTCTGCATGCAGACGTAATGGACGGTATGTTCGTGCCGAATATGAGTTTCGGCTTTGACGTGATTCGTCTGATTCACGGCATTACTGATGTGCCGCTTGATGTACATATGATGACCTCTGCCCCTCAGAAGTATATCGAGGTTCTGCGCGATTCCGGTGCGGCTATCGTTACGATCCATAACGATATCGGCCTGTCCGATGAGGAGTTGATCGAAGCACTGAAGAAGATTCGTGAATGCGGTATGAAGCCCGCCATCTCCCTGCGCCCGAAAATTCCTGCAGAAAGCGTGTTCCCGCTTCTGCCGTATGTAGATATGGTGCTTGTTATGACCGTTGAACCCGGCTTCGGCGGCCAGAAGTTTATGGCTGATATGCTTCCCAAGATCGCTGCTATCCGCCGCGAGATCGATAAGCAGGGAAGAGATATCGACATCCAGGTGGACGGCGGTATCAACGAAGAGAACGCTGCCCGTACCGCGGCTGCCGGTGCAAATATTTTTGTAGTCGGTACAGCTTCTTTCCGTGCCCCTGATATGAAGGCGGCACTGGATGGGGTAAAGGCCGCTGCCAAAGAGGCATTCCGCAAAGATCTTTGAATTTTCAGCAGTGAGCCGCGGCGTAATCGCCGCGGCTTTTTGCGTTTATGCAGTGTTTTCGCATGAATTCTGAAAAAAATCTTTCGGTAACGGTTGCAATGAATGAAAATAAGTGGTATACTATATCGTGGTCGCATATTTTTGGTGTACACCGCTTGCGGTGTTTTTCTTTTTTGCGGCCGGCTACTTTATGATTACATATAAAAATACAGTTGTGCGGCGGTGAGAAAATGCTGAAAATCGGATTTGACAACGATAAATATCTGAAAATGCAATCCCAGTGCATTCGGGACAGAATTGGATCTTTTGGCGGAAAACTGTATCTGGAATTCGGCGGAAAACTGTTTGACGATTACCACGCTTCCCGCGTTATGCCCGGCTTTGCGCCTGACAGCAAGGTGCGCATGCTTATGGAACTGAAGGATCAGGCGGAAATCGTAATCGTAATCAGTGCGGACGACATTGAGAAAAACACACGCCGCGGTGATATCGGTATTACCTATGATCTGGACGTACTTCGTCTGATTGATGCCTTCCGCGGTATCGGTCTGTATGTGGGAAGCGTTGTAATTACCCAGTATAAATCCCAGCATACCGCCGACGCGTTCGAGAAGCGTTTGAATTCCCTGGGGGTTAAGACGTACCGGCATTACCCGATTCCGGAATATCCTTCCAATATTCCGCTGATCGTCAGCGAAGACGGTTTCGGCAAGAACGATTACATCGAGACGACCCGTTCGCTGATCGTTCTTACCGCGCCCGGACCGGGAAGCGGTAAAATGGCAACCTGCCTTTCTCAGCTGTACCATGAGAACAAGCGCGGCGTGCGGTGCGGATATGCCAAATTTGAAACGTTCCCTGTGTGGAATCTTCCCTTGAAACACCCTGTCAACGTGGCGTATGAGGCCGCAACTGCCGATTTGAATGACGTAAACATGATCGATCCCTTCCACCTGGAAGCATACGGTGAAACCGCTGTGAATTACAACCGCGACATTGAAATCTTCCCGGTGCTGAATGCGATCTTTACTAAGATTTATAACGAATCTCCCTACAAGAGCCCCACGGACATGGGCGTGAACATGGCAGGATACTGTATCACTGATGAAGAAGCGGTGTGCGCCGCTTCCAAACAGGAGATCATCCGGCGGTATTATGCCACCTGCTGTACTGTGCGTAAGGGCAATGCAAGTCAGGAGGAGATCACCTCTCAGGAGCTCCTTATGAATTCGCTGGGAATTACCGTAGCGGACCGCCCGGTTGTTGCCGCATCGCTGGCTGTATCTGAAAAGACAGGCCAGCCTGCCGCCGCCATTGAATTGCCTGACGGAACGGTTGTGACTGGAAAGACCTCCTCGCTGCTCGGCGCATCTTCCGCCGTGCTTCTGAATGCATTGAAGGTCCTTGCCGGTATTGATGACAGCGTGCATCTCATTGCCCCCAGTATCATTGAGCCGATTTCCGGACTTAAGGTGAATCACATGGGCAATCATAATCCACGCCTGCATATGGACGAGGTGCTGATTGCGCTGGCCATTTCCGCCACTGCGGATCCTAATGCAGCAAAAGCGATGGAGGCGCTGTCCGCTCTCAAACACTGCGAAGCACACTCGACTGTCATTTTGTCTCACGTAGATGAGACTGTATTCAGCAAACTTGGCATGAATCTCACCTCTGAACCGAAATATCAAACGAAAAAACTGTATCATCACTGAAGGGAGCCGCGATATTCCGCGGATAGTATATGGCTGAATTTTTTATTCCGGAAGGATATAGATCTATTCTGAACCTGCGGCAGACAGAGGTCGCAATCAAAAAGATCAAAGACTTTTTTGAACATGATCTTGCGATTGAGTTGAATCTTACGCGTGTTTCCGCGCCGCTTTTTGTGGATTCGGAAAGCGGACTGAACGATAATCTGAACGGTGTGGAGCGCCCGGTGCGCTTTGATCTCAAGAGCGGGGAAGAACTGGAGATTGTTCATTCTCTGGCGAAATGGAAGCGTATGGCCCTTAAACAGTACGGCTTTTCGGAAGGTGAGGGCCTTTACACCGATATGAACGCCATCCGCCGTGATGAGGATCCGGATGCGATTCATTCCATGTTTGTGGATCAGTGGGACTGGGAAAAGGTCATTTCTCATTCCGACCGGACGGTGGAAACGCTGCAGAAAACGGTACGGTGCATCTATAACGTCCTTCGACATACGGAAACGTATATCTGCGAGGATTACGCTTTTATCGGCAAACAGCTGCCCGAGGAGATTTTCTTCATTACCTCGCAGGAGCTGGAGGATATGTACCCGGGACTCAGCGCAAAAGAACGTGAATACCGTATCACAAAAGATAAGGGTGCCGTATTCCTGATGCAGATAGGCGGTAAACTGAAATCCGGCAATCCCCACGACGGTCGGGCGCCTGACTACGACGACTGGGAACTGAACGGTGATATTCTCGTGTATTATCCTGTTCTTGATATTGCGCTGGAGCTTTCCTCCATGGGTATTCGCGTAGATGAGGAATCTCTCCGCCGTCAGCTTGCCCTCGCCGGCTGTTCCGAACGGGCGTCGCTTCCATTCCACAAAGCGCTTCTGGATGGAAACCTGCCTTATACCATCGGCGGCGGTATCGGTCAGTCCCGTATGTGTATGTTCTTCCTCAGAAAAGCGCATATCGGCGAGGTACAGTCTTCCTTCTGGCCTGCCGAAATGGTAAAGAACTGCGAAGAAAAAGGTGTAAATCTTCTCTAAAATTGCTGCCGCATCAAGCGGATATAAGGAGGTTTCTGCAGTGACGTACGTTTCTTTCCCCGGATTGGGAATCGAACCGTTTCATATGGACCGGATCGCTTTTTCTATCGGGAAAATCGAAGTGAACTGGTATGGCCTGATTATTACGTGCGGAATGATTCTTGCGGTATTGTATGCCCTTTGGCATGCCAAAACCGAGCGGGTAAAATCAGACGACGTGATTGATCTGGCACTTTCTGTCATTATCTTTGGTGTGATCGGTGCACGTCTGTACTATGTGATTATGGAGCTTGATTCCTATATCGTAAAAGACGGTACGTTTTGGGAGAATCTTTGGGACACGCTGTACGGCATGATTGCTGTCTGGAATGGCGGACTCGCCATTTACGGCGGAATTATCGGCGGATTTGTCGCCGCGTTTGTTGTGGCCCGCACAAAGCGGATTAAATTTCCGGTGATCGCCGACATCGCCGGTCCCTCTGTGATTGTCGGGCAGATTATCGGCCGCTGGGGCAATTTCGTGAACGTAGAGGCATACGGTACGGAAACGGATCTGCCGTGGCGCATGGGCATTCACGTCAGTTATGATGACGGTGCCTCGTTTGTTCGCGAGATGTTTGTGCATCCTACCTTTTTGTATGAGTCACTTTGGAACGTAATCGGGCTTATCCTTATCACGGCAATGTATAAGAAAAAGAAATTTCACGGTCAGATGTTTCTCATATATATGACCTGGTACGGATTCGGGCGGATGCTGATTGAAGGTCTTCGCACCGACAGTCTGTACGTGGGGAATATGCGGGTTTCGCAGTTTGTAGGTGCCGTATCCTTCATAGTGGGCGCAGTTCTCTTAATTATCGGTATGCGCCGCCCAAAAGGGAAGAACGCTCCGGCGTACGTACCTCAGTACGCTGCGTCAGCGGATACAGTTGACGCAACTGCCGGTGACGGTGCTGAAAACGATGAAATCGGCTGTGAAAGGAATATTGAACAGGAGAACAGAAATGGCAGTGCTGATTGACGGAAAAAGGATTGCAGCTGAGGTGCGTGCGGAAATTGCGGCGGAAACGGCCGCTTTCAAAGAAGTACACAGCTTCGCGCCGGGACTTACGGTGATTATCGTCGGAGAAGATCCGGCATCTCAGGTATATGTGCGCAATAAAAAACGGGCATGTGAGGAAGTTGGTTTCAACTCCCGGGTAATTGAAATGCCTGAATCTACCACGGAAGAAGAACTGCTCGCGCAGATTGATGCGCTCGTAAAAGATGATACGGTGCATGGCATACTCGTACAGCTGCCTGTGCCGAAGCATATCTCAGAAGAAGCGATTCTTCGGGCGATTCCGCCGCACAAGGACGTGGATGCGTTCCATGCGGAAAACGTGGGCAAGATCATGACCGGCAATTTTGACTATCTCCCTTGTACTCCTGCCGGTGTGATGGAGCTTTTGAAGCACGAAGGAATTGATCCTGCCGGAAAAGAGTGCGTGGTTGTGGGACGGAGCAGCATCGTTGGCAAGCCTATGGCGATGCTTCTGCTTCACGCCAATGGTACCGTGACAGTTGCCCATTCCAGAACGAAGAATCTTGCCGAAGTTACAAGACGGGCGGATATTCTGGTCGTTGCCGTAGGCAGGGCAGAATTTATTACCGGCGACATGGTGAAAGAGGGTGCTGTAGTAATCGACGTAGGCATGAACCGGAAGGCAGACGGAAAACTGTGCGGTGATGTGGATTTTGCCTCTGTCGAACCGAAAGCATCTGCCATTACGCCCGTGCCCGGCGGTGTTGGCCCTATGACAATCACCATGCTTTTGCGTAATACGCTTACCGCCGCCGAAACGTATGCTGTGCACACCGGAAAATAAGAGAAATTTATACAAAAAACGAAAATTGGTATTGACACGGATTGACATCTGTGATACAATATATACTGCCGCATAATGCGGGCCTTAATGCTAAACGGCAGCCCGTGATTAGCGAGTCATAAATGAAAGAGAGGTGCTTTCCATGTTTGCAGTTATCGAAACTGGCGGAAAGCAGTACAAG
>JAZQDY010000142.1:0-9490 GCA_045547015.1 Eubacteriales bacterium
TCAGATCCGCCATCTGTACGCTGACGAAATCGTACCGTTCCTTCACCTCGGCGTATTCGTCGATGGCCGCTACGTTCACATGGCCAAGATCCTTGATCTGCCCTTTCAGCTCACTGAGGCGGGCAAACATAGGTGTACGCGTTCCGTCTTCCACCGGCGGATAGCCAAGTTCTGCCGCCGTAGACGCAGTCAGCTCATATTCATCCCACAGCCGCTGTGTCATCTTATCAATCTCCGCGGTCAGCTGTTCATGCTTGTTTTCGTTTTTGGAATTCGCCGTTGCAAGCAATTCCTTCTTCGCAGAAATATCCTTCAGGCGCAGGCGCAAATCGTTCAGCCGTTTTTCGTAATCCATACTGCCGGCTTCCAAGGCGGCACGTTCCGTTTCCAAAACGGACAGCTCACCGCTCAGCGTTTCACTTTCTGCCTTCTTTGTCTGAATGGCGGCTCTGATATCGGAAAGGCTCTGTTTCAGCTGTACTTCCGCTTCTTTTTGCGCATCCATATCGGCTATGAATCGATCAATGGACGCGGAAGTATCCAAAATATCCTTTGCAGCACTCTCCAGATCCTTTTTGATTTCCGCAATACGGATCTGCTTTTCAGAGATCGTCGCGGAAAGAGCTTCTGCCGTATCGAGAAGTGCACTGCGCTCTATATCGATCTCTCCGCGGGCAGCAGCAATTTCAGCAATCGCGTCCGCTTCCGCCTTACACTGCCCTTCCAGCTCCCTTTGCTCCGTATCCCCGCGTTTGCCCAGTTCTGACAGCTTCGCCCAGTCATCCCGAAGCTGTTCCATCAGGTTTTCGATGACGGAACGGCGGGCGTTCAGCTCGTCAAGCTGTGCCTGATCCGCACGCATCAGCGTGCCGATCAGATTCTGCTTATCTTCTTCCGCGTGTCGTGCAGCGGCAAGAGACGAGATCGCTTTTTGCACCGACTGGAGTTTTTCCGCGGCGGCAGAATGCTTTGCGGCAATCTCCTCCCGCTGTGCGACCAGAGAAGAAATCTGTGCGGAACGGGTCAGCATACCGTTGTCACGGCGCACGGAACCGCCTGTGAATGAACCGCCTGCATTGATCTGCTGACCATCCAGGGTAACGGCACGGACACGCCAGCCCTGCTTGCGCGCCATAATCGCAGCGTTGTCCAGTGTATCGAATACCGCGATACGGTTCAGAAGCGAACCGACTACATCGGCATAACGTGCATCTGTCTGCACAAGGGTATCTGCAAAGCCGATAAACCCGGTAAAACCGGCGGCAGCCTCCGTATCTCTGCTGCGCGCATTGGCTTTTACGGACGTAAGCGGATAGAATGTCGCTCTGCCGGCACCGGCGTTCTTCAAAGCGTAAATTGCCTGTTTGGCAACCGATTCATCCTCCACCACGATATTCTGCAGAGCGGCCCCCAATGCCGTTTCCAACGCCACACTGTATTTCGGATCCACCTGTATCAGGTGAGAAACAGGACCATGTATACCGGACAGACGCCCGGCCTTGGTTTCATTCATAACGAAGCGCACGCTGTTATTATACCCGTCGAACTGCTCCATCATGTTTTTGAGAGCAGCAATCCGGCTGTCCAGCGCCTGCATCTGCGCATCAAGATCACTGACCGTTTTCGTCAGTTCCTGCGCCGTATGCTGTGCCTCATCACTGCGTTCTGCCGCCTCATTAAATGCCTGACGCGCAGCTTCAACCGTTTCTTCATATTCCTTCAGCGATTCATTCAGATTCGCAGCTGAAGCGTCGATTTCGGCAAGTTCCTTTTCATACCGGGCAATATCTTCGTTCAGACCGGAAGATCGTTCACTTTGGCTGGAAAGCGTATTTTTCAGAACATCCAGGCGTACGCGTATTTCCATAAGTGATTCTTCGTGCTTCTTCTGTACAGCCAGCGCCTCGTCCAGTGCAGTTTCTTTTTCCCGGCACTGCCGGAAAATCTCCTCTCTCTCGCTCTGCGTCTTTACAAGAGATTTCTCCGCCTCGGCAATGCCGGCGGTAATCTCATCGTATCTGGTATGGTGTGCCGTCAGCGCTTCTCTGGCTGCTGCAAGGCCGGACTCTGTCTCGGTCATTTTTTTCGCAAAAGATTCCAGTTCTGCCTCGGTATGAACAGCATTGGTTTCAAGAATATGATATTCTTTTTCCGATTCGTGTCCTCTTTCCGTAGTTTCACGGATCTTTTCATAAAGACGTGCCGCTTCCTGCTTATTATCCTGAGATGCGTTAAAGAGACGTTCGCTCTGCGCTTCCAGCTGATTTTCCGTATCCTGCGCCATTTCCAATTCATGGCGGGAAATCGCGCAGTCGGCTTTTGTCTTTTCCTCATCTGCCTGCATGCGCTTCATGTCGTACAGCCACAATGCGATATCGATTTCTTTTTTCTGCTCGAACAAACCGAGATATTCCCTGGCTTTTTTCGCCTGCCGTTCCAACGGCCCCACGCGGGATTCCAGCTCAGACAGAATATCCGCCACGCGAAGCATATTGGCTTCTGTTTCATCCAATTTTTTCTGGGATTCCTGCTTTTTGAACCGATATTTTGCAATACCGGCCGTTTCATCAAAGAAACCGCGGCGCTCTTCACTCTTTTTCGATACAATCTCCGCGATACGTCCCTGACCGATAATGGAATATCCCTCTCTGCCGATACCGGTGTTCATGAACAACTCGTAAATATCGCGCAGACGGACTTTCTTCCGGTTGATATAGTATTCGCTCTCGCCGGCACGGTAATACCGGCGGGTGACGGTGATTTCATCATAGGGAGAATCTATACGCATCTGCTCATCGGTATTATCAAAGGTTACGGAAACCTCAGCAAAACCCATGGGCCGGTATCCATCCGCACCGACGAAAATTACATCTTCCATTTTACTGCCGCGGATGTTTTTGCTGGACAATTCACCCAGCACCCAGCGCATAGCATCCGTAATATTGGATTTACCGCTTCCGTTGGGTCCTACGATGACGGTGCTGCCGGCGTCGAACTTGATTACCGTCTTTTCCGGGAAAGACTTAAACCCGTGCAGTTCCAGCGTTTTCAGTTTCAAGACCGGTCACCCTCTTTCTTTTTTGTTAAATATATGCATCTGTTCACCATGCCTGTTTTCGTCTTGATATCGGTATCAATAACAATAGATTACCGATGCGATCCTCTTTGCGGATTCAGCCAATGAATCCAAGCGGATATATTCATCAGTGGAATGAATATTGGCGCCCTCTGGTCCCAGGTTATCCACACATGGGATGCCGTACATAGTAACGTACGCTGCATCGGAGCCGCCAAGCGCCGCGCCGGGCGTCAGATACGGCAGTCCGTTTTCCATAAAAATCGCGTTCATCCGTTCCAGCAAGGCGGCGTTTTTCTCTGAAAAAATCATGGCCGGGCGGTCGCTGACCTTCTGCACCTCGCAGGTGCAGCCCTTTACCGTTACGGTATCCGCCACATTCTGAACGATTTGCTTCGCTCTTTCTTCCTCTTCCAGTGTGGAATAACGAATGTCCGCCGTAAACGTGCAAAAGGCGGCTACTGTATTAGCCTTTGTGCCGCCTTCGATCACACCGCAGTTGCACGTAAGCCCGTTAGGGTCCTTCATTTTTTCCAGTTCAATGATCTTGTAAGCGGCCTCTGCAATCGCATTGGATCCGTCGGCACAACGGGAGGAATGCAGTGCCTTTCCGCAGACGGTAAAACGATATCGCAGAATGCCTTTTCGCCGAAGCACCGCCTTACTGCCGGAAAGCCCCTCCAGATTCAGGAATGCCGCAGAATCCTTTGCTTTTTCGCAGATATACGTGATCGTGCTCTTTTGGCTGGTAGCGCTTCCCGTTTCTTCATCCGACTGCAGAAGCAGCTGAACGGGCCGGGCATGGAACCCGCATTGCGAAAGGGCATCCATTGCCATAAAAGCGGCCACGGCTCCGCCCTTGCAGTCCATCACACCGGGCCCGTACATGTTATTATCATCGCGGCGGACGGCAGGTGTACCGAAAGTGCCAAGCGGATATACAGTATCCATATGGGCAGAAACCGAAACAGCAGGCAAATCCGCCTCAGGGTTCAGTGTGATACAAATTACGTTTCCTGCCGTCTTTTGCGCAAAAATTTCTGTTTTCCAACCGTTTTTCCGTGCTTTCTCCAAAAAATACGAACCAACAGCATCCACGCCTTCTTTATAATCCGTCGGGCTTTCTATATTGCAGACGTCCTCCAAAAAGTCCAGATACTGCGCCTGCATGCTGTCAATTATATCAAATAGTGCCTGACACTTCATACGTATCTCCTCAGTTTTTCACGGAAAATATGCGTTGGAATAACTGCCATTTTTCGCGCATCATCTGCACAAAACACCTATTCTACTATTATACCCCAAAAGTGCGTCGTTTTCAAGGATTTTTACATTTTTTATGCCGTAATTCTCGTAAAGTCGGTGCAAATTCTGCCGGTTCTGCCCGGCAGCCAGGGATGCACTTCCCCGCGGCACCTCCCACACCAGAGATTTCCCCTGAAGAGAATCCCTCTCTTTCAAAGAAGCCTCCATCCGACCGTACAAAAGCGCACTTCGAGCAAGCTCTCCGATGGCCGGATGATTCGGTCCTGCCAGGTAAGAAGCCTCATCGTGGAGATTTGGGGATTCGCACAGTCCTGCACGCAGGCAGAGTGTGCCGTATCTGTCGAAAACATCCAGCACACGCGCCATGCGTGTCACAGCCTCCTCCACGGAGAGAGGGGTGTATTCTCCGCGCTCTGTCATAAAGGCAAGCTCCGTTTGCCGGAATACAATCGTAGGATAGAGACGAAATGCGTGCGCGCCGGCCGCGGCAATAAATTCTGCCGTTTCCAGCTCATGGTTTATACTTGCACCCGGCAGGCCTACCATCATCTGTCCTACAAAGGGGATACCGGCTTCTTTCAGCAACGCAGCGGCGCGCATCGTATCCTCTTTTGTGTGTCCCCGTTTGCACCTCACCAGAACGGAATCCGAAATGCTCTGTATGCCCAGTTCTGCCGCAGAGATCGTATAACTTGACAAAACAGAAAGCACATCCTCGTCAATATAATCGGGTCGGGTTGAAAAACGGATACCGGAGACATCGCCGGCACGCACGTATTCTTGTGCGGTATCCAAAAGCCGGATCATGAGGGAGCGGTCAATTCCCGTAAAGGAACCGCCGAAAAAGGCAATTTCCGTTTCACAGGCTGTTCCGCGCAAATCAGAAAGATACTGTTCAATTTGTCCGCGCACCGATTCTTCCGAAAAACAGGATGTGCCCGAAATCAGCCGCTGATCGCAGAACACGCACTGATTCGGGCACCCCATATGCACTACAAAAATCGGGATATTCACATGTTTCATTTTCTTCGTCATCTGTATTCAGCGCTTTCCGCCCTCACCGAAAAGAACAAGAGCCTGTTTGGCAGCAAGCTGCTCCGCAGCCCGTTTGGAGGAAGCGGTACCACGCCCGATTACATTGCTGTTCAGCCGTGCTTCAATTTCGAAGGTTTTTTTATGATCCGGACCGCTTTCGCCCACAAGAACATATTCGAGCACTTCGCCCTCGGCCTGCTGTACGATCTGCTGCAGCATGGTTTTGTAATCCACAAAAGAAGAAGTTTCGCGGACAACGTCAATCTCTTTAACAACATACGGTAAAAGGAATGCACGTACCGTATCGATGCTGCCGGAATCAATATACATGGCGGCCAGCATGGCTTCAAAGGCGTCAGAGGTAATAGAGGCACGCTCCCGCCCATGATTGATCTCCTCGCCGTGTCCCAGATAGAGATAATCCCCCAGTTCGATCTGCACAGCATAGCGGGCCAGTGCTTTTTCACACACCACGGCCGCACGGATCTTGGTCAGATCACCCTCCTGATTAGCTACGTAGCGATTAAAAAGATAGTCGCTGACAATCAAAGAAAGAATAGAATCACCGAAAAACTCCAGCCGTTCGTTGCATTCGTTCCGCATTCCTCTTGCTTTCAGCTCGTTGGCGTATGACGAATGAGTAAGTGCAAGTCTCAAAAGATCTTTATCTCGGAACGTATAGCCCAGCTTTTGTTCCAGGCTATCGAAGGGACGCGGCAACGCAACCGTTTCATCTTTATGCATCTGTTTTTTCCTCCTGGTTCTCCGCACCGTCTTTTGCCGATGACTGCTGCAAAGCTGAGGAGGCGGTGACATACTCCGTGATCTCGTCGATCACGCCGGTCTGCACAAATGTGTACGCTTGGCGAATCGCGTTACAGATAGCAGCCGCGTCGGACGATCCGTGGGCCTTGATTACCGGTTTTTTTAGTCCCAGCAAAGGCGCGCCGCCGTGTTCCGAGGCATCAAACTGCTTTTTGAGACCGTGCAGCTGATCCTTCATTACGAGAAACGACATTTTCGTCATAGCATTCTTTGTGAACATACCTTTCAGCGTATGCATGAAGAATTTTCCCATACCCTCCAGCATTTTTAGCGTGATATTTCCGGTAAATCCGTCCGTTACCAAAACATCACAAGGTGCACTCATTACCTGATTTCCTTCTACGTTTCCGACAAAACGGATTTCTTGGCTCTCGCGAAGCCTTTTGTGGGCCTCCGCCACCACGGGCGTACCCTTATGTTCTTCCGCACCGTTATTGAGCAGTCCTACACCGGGAGATTCTATGGAAAAGATATTCTTCATGTAGATGGAGCCCATCACCGCCCACTGCAGCAGATAGTCCGGCGTTACGTTCGTATTGGCACCGCAGTCCAGCATCAGCATAGGCTTTGCTACGGGAAGCACGGTGGCAATCGCCGCACGTTGTACGCCCTTAATGGGTCGTACGATAAGAGAAGAACCGGCGTGCAGTGCACCCGTGTTCCCCGCGGAAACAAAAGCATCCCCGTCCTCTTTCAGCATACGGAGGCCGACTCCCATAGAGCTGTTCTTTTTGGAACGGATGACTGAAATGGGATCATCCTCCATGGTAATGATCTCTTCCGTATGCTCTATATGGATGCCGTCCAATGAAAGATTCTGTTCCCGGGCAATGCGGGTAATAACATCCCGATTTCCCACAAGAGTCAATTCCGCATCAACCAAACGTGCAGCCATTGCCGCACCTTTTATTATTTCCAGCGGTGCTTTATCACCGCTCATAGCATCCAGAATGATTTTCATGGAATTAGAGTTCCTCCTCCGCACACGCGGACATCATATGTTTTCCGACAGCAGCAAATCCACCGTGGAAAGAGCCTGCAAGGCTCTTTCCGCATACAGCGGATAACGCATGCGCCGGCCCCCTTTTACGGGTGTATCAAGGGGTGGAATAATACCGAAATTTGCGTTCATGGGCTGAAAATCGCCGGTACCGCCATGACTGACATAATGTGCCATGGCCCCGATCATCGTTTCTTTCGGGAACGTAGGGGCGGTAAGACCGCGCACACGGCAAGATGCCGAGAGACCTGCCACGTAGCCGGAAGCCGCCGATTCGATATATCCCTCCACGCCGGTCATCTGTCCGGCAAAGAAAATCCGGGGATTTGTCCGGAGGGAATAATCGGCACTCAGAAGATCGGGAGAATTCAGAAACGTATTTCGGTGCATCACGCCGTAGCGGAGAAATTCCGCATTCTCAAGACCGGGAATCATGCGGAACACGCGCCGCTGCTCCGGGAAAGTCAGATGGGTCTGAAAGCCCACCAGATTGAACATAGTGCCGCTTTCATCTTCACGGCGCAGCTGTACCACGGCGTAGTATTTCTCTCCCGTTTCCGGATGGCGGATTCCCACCGGCTTCAAGGGACCGTACCGCAGTGTATCCTCCCCGCGTTTTGCCATCACCTCAACGGGCATACATCCTTCAAAAACGGTCAGCGTTTCGTTTTTGTCAAAATCGTGCAGAGGGGCTTCTTCCGCTGTAATCAGCGCCTGATAAAACGCTTTGTATTCATCCTCATGCATGGGACAGTTGATATAATCCGCGTCCCCTTTTCCGTATCGGGAGGCAAAAAACGCACGGCTCATATCGACGGTGGCAAAATCCACAATGGGAGCGGCGGCATCAAAAAAGCTCAGTCCACCCTTCCCCGTAATCGACGTAATCTCTTTTGCCAACGTGTCTGCGGTCAAGGGACCGGTGGCTACCACCGTCACCTCGTCCTCAGGGATTTTCTCCACCTCAGCGGGAATAATCTCGATCAGCGGACAGGACCGGATTCTATCCGTAATATACTGGGCAAACCGCACACGGTCTACAGCCAACGCCCCGCCGGCAGAAACGCGGGATGCATCTGCAGCCGCCATCATAAGAGAGCCCATGCGTCTGAGTTCTTCTTTCAAAAGACCGGCAGCAGAATCCACCGCCGCATTACGGAGAGAATTGGAACAGACCAACTCACCGAACAGATCCGAATGGTGAGCCGGTGTTTTCTTCAGCGGTTTCATTTCATAGAGACGGACACGGATGCCGCGTCTTGCCGCCTGCCAGGCGGCCTCCGTTCCGGCAAGTCCCGCGCCGTAAACGTTAATCGTTTCCATATAATTCAACCTGCCGTTTACGAATTGGCGCCATCTGCCGGGGCAGAAAGCTCTTCCGGTGTCATATCCCGGCGGTAATTGCAGTTATCCCCCTTGCAGAGGAGATAGTTCTTACCTTTTTTGCGGAAGAGTATGCCGCCGCACTGGGGGCACGTCTCCACAGTAGGCATATCCCAGGAGGAGAAATCACACTCCGGATACCGGGAACAGCTGTAGAACACCGTATGATTCTTGCCCCATTTGGTGACGATTTCCGCTTCACATTTCGGGCACTTCACACCGGTGCTTTTCACCTTCTGCTTTGTAAACTTACAGGCAGGATAGCGAACACAGGCATAAAAATCCCCGTACCGTCCGGAACGCAGAATCATATCGGATCCGCACTCCTCACACTTGAAGGAAGCGATCTCCGGTTCTTTTTCTTTTGTATCGTCCGTCGCCTTATTCAGCGGCTTAGTATTCTTACAGGTGGGATAATTGGGACAGGCGGCAAATTTGCCGAAACGACCGTTTTTCACGATCATCTTAGAGCCGCAAAGTTCGCAGATAATGTCCGTCTCCTCAACCGGAACGTCAATGGAATCCTTGGAAATTGACTCTTCGGCACGGGCAAGTTCTTTGGAAAATCCTGCGTAAAACGTACTGAGCAGTCCTTCCACCGTGTCCTTACCGTTGGCGATCTCATCCAGATCATCCTCCATGGTTGCAGTGAACTTATAATCAACGATATCCGGAAAATGCTCAATCATGAGTTTCGTGGTAATCTCGCCGATAGGCGTCGGAACGAGGGATTTTCCTTCTCTTGCTACATATCCGCGTGCAATAATCAGAGAAACAATAGGCGCAAAGGTACTGGGACGCCCGATGCCCTTATCTTCCAGGAATTTCACGAGAGAGGCTCCCGTATAGCGTGCCGGCGGCTCGGTAAAGTGCTGCACGGGCTGTACAGACACGCACGTCAGCTG
>JAZQDY010000143.1:0-9599 GCA_045547015.1 Eubacteriales bacterium
AAAGTATATACCCGGAAGCCATTATGACTTCCGGGTATATACCAAAGTTTAATTCTTCGTTAAGGATAGCGCACTAATGGGCGGCGGTCCTTTTTTATCGAAAATTCCCCTTGCAAACAGGATGCGCCTGTGTTATAATGAAACCGGTATGGTAAATGCCGACAAAGCAGGTGCTGTCCGCAGAGAGAATTTTCATCTTTCTGCCGAAGACCGCTGTCGGCAATACCTAAATTTCTTTTTGTGAGGAACTGTTTATGAACAAGAGAATCCTGTCCCTTATTCTTTGCACGGTGATGCTGCTCAGTCTCGTGCCGCATGTTACCCTTCCTGCCCGGGCTGAAGAGGAATCCGCAGAAGAATCTACTGAAAAAGTCATCCTGGACTACAACTGCGATTCACTGAAGGACAGTGTCGTCTCCTTGCGGGGCAATAAGTATCCGAACTATTACATACTGGACGCCGAGACCGGCAAAGCGGAAAACGTAGAAGCCGGCACAATCTATATGGCGTGCGACGAAGAAGGCGGCGGCGATTCTTCCTTGGTATTCAATCTGCCCCAGATGTCAAAGCAGACCTTCTCCATGAAGCTGCAGATGAAGGTGCACGATCTGATCACCCCGGAGCACAGTGCGCTTCGACGCGGATTCATTATCGATTTCCAGGTGCCGAACAGCCGGAACATCCACATGGCAGTCAACACCATGAAAGAGCCGGATGCGGATGGCAGGAATGCTACCGTCATCGTACGGCACGGCTGGGAAGATACACTGATCCATACCGAATCCATTGCCATTCCCACCGATGATGCTTTTCATGAATGGGAGCTTCTGTTCAACGGTACGGACGAGCTTCGTCTGCTGATCGACGGAGAACTGCAGGCTGTCTTTCAGGAAATTGCCCTGAATGCGGTAACGTCCACCGGATTTCTGCGAATCGGCACTTCCAGTCAGAACATCAAATCCGGCAAAAACGAAATCACCATCGATCATATCAAGCTGACGGAAGGCATCGTTTACAGCGATACGCAGGTTCTGCTTGCCGCCGCCTCCCGGGATAGCTCTGCCAAGGCACTCACCGTGAACACGATCCTCAACAATGTGTCCGAAAACACGGAGATCACGGTAAAAGTAATCAACCAGGCAGACCGATCCCAGACTGTCATCAAGAAGTACACCCCCACAGACGTAAACTCCTGCGTCACCATCGAGGATCTGCCCTTTGACGGCGTGTGCGAGGTGGTCGTTTCCGTCACCGGCGCCATCAATTACAGTTTTGATCTCTATCTCTATTCCGATTACGAGGTGATCGGCACAGACGCTTCCATCACCGCTGATCTGCCCAACAAGGCGTACTACTTCGGCGATATGTATAAAATCGATCTGCCCGCAAAAACCAAGTGGAAGCTCACCTATACGAAGGACACGTCCGGTGCTTACGGATCTGTTCTCACCTGCCAGAACATCAGCGATGTTCACCAGTTCAATGTTCCGGTAAAGCTGAACGGCAAATTTGCCATATACGTGGGCTACGTGATGGGCACCACCAGCTTTTCCGTAAACGGCACAGAAGTATTTGTTTCCTACAAGAGGGACAGCGGTGAGCACGTATACGAGCGTTTTGCCACCGCCGATGATTTTAAGGATGAAGAAATCACCGTTTCCAACGTAACCGGCGCACCTGCCCGTATTGCCTATGTAAAATTCGTTCCCATCTCTGATGAAACGTATGAAAAATTCCTGGCGGAAGACGATTCCCAGAATATGATGATAGACAACGACGGCTACTCCATTTTCTGTAATTCCGGTGTCAGCAGCTCCCAGGCACTGTTTAGCCGGGCTTACGGCACCTATCCGGAGAAAATAAATTTGGGACAGCTGAACTGGTGCACGTTCTCCACCTCCATTCTGAACTACGACAGTGAGGTTTGGTGGAAATACGTCACCGCACGTCTGAAGGAGCTGAATATCCCTGAGGACAAATGGCCGGAAAACTTCCTGGATCACGTGGATAACGAAGGCGTTCACCTGGAATATGAGCATCTGATGCGCGATCTGGATAAGCGGGCATTCTCCAATATGCTCGCCATCAGCGGGGAAGGTTATCCGCACGTTCTCCTTGCCGACTACGCCAAGGAAAACGGCTACGGCGACGTATACGTCTCCCTGCGTATGTCTCATTACGACTCCAAAACCGGCGACTGGGCATTCCAGTGCGGTACGCTGTATTATCTCTATCCTGAGTTCATCCGCGGCGGCGCGGTATACTCCAAGGAGCTCAGCTACACACACGAAACCTACCGCAATTATCTGCACGATCTGCTGCTCGAAATGGCATCCTATGAGAATATTGCCGGCGTTACCATGGACTTCGCCCGTTACCCCTCTATCTTCGGATCGGAACTTCTGGATGTGGAAGCGCGCACAAAGATTGTGGACGATTTTATCAAGAGTGTTTATGACGATCTGCCTGAAGGCAAAAAGCTGATCATCCGCGTTCCATATCCCACCGATGAAAAAGCCGAACCTTCCGGCCTGAATTACCGTCACTGGGTAGAAGGCGGCTACGTGGACCGCGTGATTATCGGTGCCACCGGCGGCGAATCCTTCTTTGATTTCTCCGAGCACGCCGAATATTTCAACCGGCACGACAACGTTGAGTTTTACCTGGGCATCACACAAACCATCAGCGGACACGATCTGACTAAAGAAGAAGAAGATCTTATAAAGCAGGGCGTGGAGCTGAACAGAAACTATGAAAGCACGGGCAAGCTCCAGTACATGCTGCGCGCTTACGAGGCGTATTCTGCCGGTGTGGACGGCTTCTTCATCTTCAACGGTCTCGACACCGCCACCGTGGGGGGCATCGATCCGGCCTATGCCAATCTGAACAACAAAACGCTGATGGATAAATGGTACACCATGGAATACCCTGCCTACATACAGGCACACTCGGTTACGTTCGTAAAAGACGCAGACGTTCCCGCAGAATACAAGCAAGCCAAGGCGGCCGAAACCACAAAGCCTGCCGTGACCACCACGGCAGCTCCCGAAACCACGGTGGCTCCGGAGACTGCCCTCCCGCTGACGGAAACTACGCCCGCTGAAACCACCGCGGATCCGGCAACGCCTGCCCCTAACCGGACACCCGTATACATCGGCATCGGTGCGGCAATTCTGATCGCCGCCGCGGCTGCCGCTGCGGTTCTGAAAAAGAAAAAGACAAATAAATAAACAGATTTTCCAAAAGTCCGGCAGCTGATTCCAACGGCTGCCGGGCTTTTTCTGTTTTGCAGGATACAGGAATAAAATGGCTATTGTTAACAAAAAATTCATCTTTCGTCCCCAGCAATACAATATAATGTAAATAAACATATTTACGAAGCGTTCGGAAAGGATATTTTTATGAAAAAGCGCATTTTATGCCTGCTGCTGGCAATCCTCCTTTTGAATACGACACCGCTGTTCTCCGGTTCTCTCTCTGTGTTCGCCGCAGAGCCGAAGGAAGCAGTCGTTTTCGACTATAACTGCGACACGCTCACCTTCCCCGACAGTCATATAACCAACAACAAATATCCCTCCCATTATTTTGCCGATTCCCAAAGAGAAGACGTGGAAGCCGGCACCGTATACATGGGCGGAAATGCGAAAGATCCCGGATACTCCACGCTGTTTCTTCCCTTTACGATGAAGGAGGAATCTTTCTCGCTGGAGATGCAGATCAAGGTGGACTCTCTGATGGTTCCCGCCAAAGAAGATATCTGGACCGGTATGGTTTTTGAGATCAACACACCCTCGAACCGGGTGCTGTACCTTTCCTTCCACGGCATCAAGGAGCCGGATGAAAAAGGGAGCAACGCGGTTCTGATGGTAATGAAGGATGAACGCAGTGACAGCGGTGCCTACGTACAGAATATTACCCTTCCCACGGATGATGCTTTCCATACCTGGGACATCCGCTACGACGGGCAGGGCGAGCTCCGGTTTTATATTGACAGCACGCTGATCGGCGCCTTTTCGGATATCACGCTTGCCGCTGTTGCGAACGAGACCCGGCTGCAAATCAAAAACATTCACTTATCCATAGATTCCGGCGTAAACGCCGTCACCTTTGACAACATCAAGCTGACCTCCGGCATTACCATGGAAAAAACAGAAATCGCCTACGCCGGCGCCGCCCGGGATTCCAACGCAAAAGCACTGACCGTAAACACCCATCTGACGGACGTAAAGAAAGATACGCAGATTACTGTCACGGTAACTTCCGAAAAGGATCCCACAAAGACGGCAGTAAAGACCTATCATCCCGAAAGCACAGATTCCGCCGTCACACTGACCGATATTCCCTTCAGCGGTATGACGGAAATCGCGCTTTCCGTTACCGGCGGCGTCTTTACGTACACGTTCCCCTACTATCTGTTTGCGGATACGGAAAGCCTTTCTCACGGTGACGTTATCACGTCAGACACCCCCGACACCGCCTACCGGTTCAGTGATTTTGCCCGGATGGAATGGCCGGAAAAATCCCAGTGGAAACCCCGCTATTACAAGCTGTCGGATGGAACGTACGGCGTGTTTGCCTCCCACATGGCACAGAATAACGGAGCAGCACTGACGATCCCCGTAACGCTGAACGGAAAATTTGCCGTATATATCGGCTACGCCTACGGCACCAAAGGTCTTGCGGTCAATGAAACGGCGCTTGATTTCACTGCATCGGACGGCATAGAGGATACCATCTGCGAGGCATTTGCCCTGGCCGGCGATTTCTCCGGCACGGAGATCTCACTCCGCCCCCTTTCCTCCGCCCTTGTACGCATCGCTTACGTGAAATTCGTCTCTCTTTCCGATGAAAAATACGAAAAATATCTGGCAGAAGACGATTCTCACCATCTCATGACAGACAACGACGGTTACTCCATCTTTTGTGCCAAGGGATACGATAATCCCGACACCCTTATCAACAGCGTCATCACCTCGTATGCGGAAAATATCGAGCAGCGGCAGTTCAACTGGTGCGTTTTTGTCACTACCTATCTGAACTACGACAGTCCCGTCTGGTGGGATTACATTACCCGCCGGCTGGAGGAGCTGGATGTTCCCAAGGAAAAATATCCTAAAAACTTCCTTGACCGCATAGACAAAAAAGGAAACTACGTAAATTACGATCTTCTGATGCTGGATATTGATAAAACGGCGTTTTCCAATATGCTTGCCATCAATGAACACGGCGCGCCTCACGAAATCCTTTCGGACTACGTGAAAAAAAACGACTACGGGGAGTTGTTCGTTTCCCTCCGTATGTCCGCCTTTTATTCCGGCGACTGGGCGCATCTGAACGGCACCTTCTACCATCTGTATCCCGAATGGGTACGGGAAGGCGGACCGCAGTTCAGCTACGTCCATGAAGAATACCGCCATTATCTCCACGATCTGCTCATTGAGCTTGCCTCCTATAAAAATGTGGACGGCGTCACCATGGACTTCGGCCGTTATTACTACATCTTCGGCACGGAGCTGGAGGACGTACAGGAGCGCACGAGGATCATGAACGATTTTGTAAGAAGCGTCAGCGAAGATCTGCCCGAGGGCAAGGAACTGAACGTACGCGTACTGAATCCTACGGAGGAAAAAGCCGCCGCCTGGGGATTGGATTACAAATACTGGGTGGAAAACGATCTGGTAGACCGTGTAATCATCTCCGACCAGGGGCACGAGACCTTCTTCGACTTCACGAAATACACGGAGTTCTTCAACCGGCACGATAATGCAGAGTTCTACCTGGGCATCAATGCCACCCTTACCGGTCACGACATGACGAAAGAGGAAGAGGAAATTCTGAAGGCCGGCGGTACCATTCCGAAAACCTCCACCGTGGGCAAAACGGATATTCTGCTGCGAGCCTACAAGGCGTATATGGCAGGCGCAGACGGCATCTTCTTCTTCAACGGTCTGGGCAGAGACAAAATATACACCAATCTGAACAACAAAACGCTGATGGAAAAGTGGTACGAATTTGAATATCCGGCGGACCTTGTTTCTTCTGCTTTCGAAACGGTCAGCAAAAAAGACGTTCCCGCTGAGATCATGGATCCCAACGCCGTCCCGGTGACCACCGCCGTATCCGATGCTGCCGATACCACCGAAACAACCGCCGGCACGGAGCAGCCTGCCCCCAGCCGAACACCCGTATACATCGGCATCGGTGCGGCAGTTCTGATCGCCGCCGCGTCCGCCGTCCTTCTGCTGAAAAAGAAAAATGATAAAAAATCGCAATAAATCAGCGGAATTTCCCATTTACACCAAACAGTATTTGTATTATAATAGAAACAGCCGCTTTGCTCCCAGCAAATAACGAAAGGATTCTATTATCATGAAACGCATTCTTTCTCTTTTTCTGACTGCAGTACTGCTGGTATCCTCGCTGCCTCTTTTCTCCCTCCCGGCCAAGGCAGAGGATCCCGCCGTACAGGAAACCGTGCTTTTTGACAACAACTGCGACAAGCTGATGCAGCAGGGTGATTCCGTCTCCGGCAACGCCTATCCTCACCAGTATTTCGCCGATTCCGTAAGAAAAGGTGTAGAGGAGGGTACCGTATATCTGGGCGGCACCGGCGAACTTCCCGGCTACGCCTCCTGGATTCTTCCCTTTGAGACCACGGAAAATTCCTTTTCTCTGGAAATCGATATGGACGTGAAATCCCTCATGGTACCCGCCAAGAACGATATCTGGTCGGGTATCGTGGTGGAAGTCAATATGCCCAGCGGCAGCACCATCTACTTCTCCTTCCACGGCATTGAGGAAAACGATGCGGGCAACAATGCCCGGCTGATGCTGATGAAGACGGAACGCAACGAAAACGGGGCGTACTCCCAGGATTTCCTTCTGCCGGCAGACGGAGAATTCCACAAATGGATCATCATGTATGACGGCGAGAGCGAGGTGCGTTTCTTCATCGATCAGAAGCTGATCGGCGCTTTTGCCGGCGTTACGCTTCACGCCACCAACGACGAGCCTCGGGTGATGATAAAGAACATCCACCTGGACCGCAAATCCGGTCTGAACGAAGCAATCATTGACAACGTGAAAATGACCGCGGGCATCTCCATGGAGAAGGTGGAGATCGCCTACGTGGGTGTGGCACGGGGCAGCAGCGCCAAGTCATTGACCCTCAATACCCATCTGACGGATATTAAAGAGGATTCCGAAATCACCGTCACCGTTACCTCCAAGGACGATCCCGCAAAATCCGCCACGACGTCCTACCGGACCGACAAGGTGGATTCCTCCGTTGTCATGAAAGATATTCCCTTCAACGGCATGACGGATATCACCCTGTCCGTAAGCGGCGGTATGTTCCCCTATACGTTCCCCTACTATCTGTACGCAGACACCGTATCCCTCGCCCCCGATGACAGCATTTCCGCAGAAACACCGGACGTGGCGTATCAGTTCGATGCGTTTGACAAAATTACGCTGCCAGAGAACTCCCTGTGGAAGCTGCGGTATTTCCACTATCCGGACGGCGGCAAAGGTACCCTCGTCTCCACAATCGGACAGGCAGATGCTCCCGCCGTCACCATACCGGTTACGGCAACAGGTAAGTTCGCCGTATATATCGGATACATACACGGCACCAAAGGTCTGTACGTCAACGATCGGGAAGTTTCCTTGCTTGGGCACACCGGCATGAACGATACGATCAGCGAGGTCTTCGCCTTTGCGGACGATTTCTCCGGGCAGAATATCACCGTCCGCCCCGCCGATGCCTCCCAGACCCGCATCGCCTACGTAAAACTGGTATCCCTTTCCCAGGAAAAATACGAAAAGTATCTGGCAGAAGATGACTCTCATCACCTGCTGACCGACAACGACGGCTATTCCACCTTCTGCTCCAAGGGATATGACAATCCCACAAAGCTGATCGATACCGTAATCGAAAGATACGCCAATGGCATCGACCAGCGGCAGTTCAACTGGGCCACCTTCGTCACCACCTATCTGAACTATGACAGCCCGGTATGGTGGGAATACGTCACCAAGCGCCTGAAAGAGCTGAACGTCCCCGAGGAAAAATGGCCAGAAAACTTCCTCGACAAGGTAGACAAAAACGGCAACAAGCTGAACTATGACAATCTGATGCTGGATATCGACAAAACTGCATTCTCCAACATTCTGGCAATCAACAACTACGGTACCCCCCATGAATTTTTGTCCGACTATGTAAAGGAAAACAACTACGGCGAGTTTTTCGTTTCCCTCCGTATGTCCGCCTATTATACGGGCATCTGGGAGCATATGAACAGTACCCTCTTCTATCTCCATCCTGAATGGAAGCGGGGCGGCTCCTACCAGTTCAGCTACGTACACGAGGAATACCGCAATTACCTCCACGATCTCCTTATGGAACTGGCTTCCTACAAGAACGTGGACGGAATTACCATGGACTTCGGCCGTTACTATTACATCTTCGGTACGGAGCTTACGGACGTGGGCGAGCGTACGAAGATCATGAACGATTTCGTAAAATGGATCCATGACGATCTGCCCGAGGATAAGGTGCTGAACGTGCGCGTGCTCCATCCCACAGAGCAGAAAGCGCTCGCCTGGGGACTGGATTACCAGCACTGGGTGGAAAACGACTGGGTGGACCGGCTTATCATCTCCGACCAGTCTTCAGAAACCTTCTTCGACGTAACCCCGTATGCGGAATTCTTTGAGCAGCACGAGGACGTGGAATTCTATCTGGGCATCAACGCCACCATCTCCGGTCACGATATGACCAAGGAAGAAGAAAACATTTTGAAAGCCGGCGGCACCATTCAAAAAGGTGAAGTAGTCAGCCGGGAGCAAATCCTGCTTCGTGCGTATGAGGCGTATATGGCAGGGGCGGACGGCATCTTCTTCTTCAACGGTCTGGGCACCGATCCCGTTTACACCAATCTGAACAACAAGACGAAGATGGTAAAATGGTACGAGTACGAATATCCGGCATCGCTCGTTTCCCTTTCCATCTCCACCCCCAGCGCCAACCCGGATGCAATCGGCGCCAAAGCCACCGCCACGGTAGACGCACGCCCCAAGGTGCTGGCACTCCCCGTCAGCGATGCGGACTGGCAGGCAACTCCCACCATTGAAGCATCCGGCAAAACTGCGAGTTACCAGGCATACGGCAATACCGCCGACGTTTCGTACATCTACTACGAAAAGACGCACACGCTGCAGCTGGATGTAAAATATAATCTGAATTCCTGGCTGTACGATCTGGCACTGACCGATGCCTTCGGTAATCCGATCCCGTTCCAGACGGACAGAAAGTATGGCGGCTACAACGCAGGCCAGACGCTGTGGGGCTTCTCCTACGAGGCAAACGGTCATGCAGACGCTGTTTCGGTCATTTCCCTTACGGTGGAAAACGTTACCGAGCTGCCGGATAAGTATATCCTGTTCGCCAGCAACTGCGGTACCTCCACTACGTTCACAGCAAAAATCACCATCGAAATCCCCGAGGGAAAGCCTGCCGCGACCACCGCGGCGGCTCCCGAAACTACCGTTTCGCCGGATAGTACCGCAGCCGTCACCGAAACCACCGCCCCGGCAGA
>JAZQDY010000144.1:0-2853 GCA_045547015.1 Eubacteriales bacterium
CGTCGGGGGTGTTCTCAGTATACCGGAGAGACAGATTGGGGCCGGGGACGTTGCAGTTCCGCACCGCGCGTACGATACAGTAACTGAGCGGATTGATCTGACATTCACCTTTGGCGTTCTGCCCGCCAAGACAGATATTGACGATGTCGTTGGAGACCCCGTCCCGCAGGCGGACGAACACGTTTTCCAGAAGCTCAATCACTTCTTCGTCGCAAATCCTTCCCGCCTCCGTGTCGGCTTTATAAAAAGGATACAGATACTGGTCCAGCCGACCGAGCGCCATGGCGGCTCTTCCTTCCATGCGGAATGCCAGATGGCAGGACCATACGAGCTGCAGTGCCTGGGCAAAGTTTTGGGGCGCGCCGTTTTCGATAGCGCGGCAATTGTCTGCCATAAACCGAAGACGCCGGTCGTCAAAGCCTTCCTTTCCCATGGCCGCCTCGGCGGCGGACGCATAATTTTCAATCATAGTGCTGAACGCACACAGGGTCTGCTTCATGGCACAGAGCGTTTCCGTTTTGTCCGCGTCGCCGACGTATTTTTTCAAAGAGACGTCGATTTCCTGCTTCAATCCGCCGATGCCAACGGCTAAAACATGCTCGTAATGGGGCGCGAAGTGATCGGCATTCGTGCGGAATACCCGGTGCAGAAGGGTATCGGTTATCTCTTGGGCATACTTTATAAGAACTTCGTTTTCTTCACAAAACAATGATTTTTTGTTCCCCGCAATGTACTCGCTTTTCAGAATTACAGGGGTCGTCTCCGTGAACAGGGCACAGATGCCGTTTGCCCGCAGAACGGCAGGAGATGCAGCCAGATCTTTTTTGTATCCCAGATAGCGGAAATAATAGGGGGCGTAGGTGCCTTTTCCCGGTTCGTTCCACTCTTTATCCAGACTTTCAAACAATTTCATCGGTGAACTTCTTTCCAAGTTATTATGGTTTTATTTTACAATGCCGTGAGCGGGTGTCAATAAACGGATTTAAGAATCTTGACAAAACTAATATGATCTGCTACAATAAAATCAGATATATCCCCACGGAGGAGGTGCGTACATTTTGCAGACCGTTGAGGTGGAAACGATGCCGCAGGTGATATTTGCCCATGCTTACCATGCAGAGTCGTACAACCGGGTTCTCAACGTCAGGGCAGACAGCATGGAGATTGCGATCCTGACGGAGGGGGGAACCACCATCGAATATGACGGAAAAGTATACGTGACAAATAAAGGCGATCTTATGTGTCTGCCCCGCTGTCCCCATGAGATTAAGGTCCGTGCGGATGCCTATCACGAGCATCGCACCGTGATGGCTCAGTTCAAATGGCGGGTGCAGGACAACGCAAACGGACTGTATCTTCCCATTATAACCGCAGCTGAACTCGGTACGAAAAAAGCCGAAAATATTATTGAGCAGCTGATACGCAATCAACTTCTTTTCAAGGAGTCGCCTACCCGGGGCGCGTCGGCTTTTCTGGAACTGCTCTGTGAGATTGATTACTGCAACCGACGGGATAAAAAACTGAATCTGCCCAGCGAGGCACTGTATACCCGCCGTGCCAAGGAGTATGTGCAAAGCAATCTGCACCTGCCGATTACCGAAAAAAGCGTGGCGGAGCATCTCGGTATATCGCCGGAATACCTGTGCTCTATTTTTAAGAAAAACGAAGGCGTTTCTTTTATTAAGTACGTGAATACCGAAAAATTGGAAGCGATCCGTATGCTTATGGAGAAGGAAAATCTCCGCCTGTACGAAGCCGCTATGTTTTTCGGCTACAAAGATCCCAATTACGTGAGCCGGCTGTTTAAAAAGTATTATGGCTACAGTATTACGAAAAAAACGAAGCTGGCATTGCCCCCTACGTAACGGTGCGGCGGTGCAGGACGGGACTGCTGCATTTTGGGCCGGAAGCCGCGGATTGCTCCGCGGCTTTCTTTGTATCTGTGAAAAGCATCAAACCGCTTGTCACTCCACCCCAGAGAAATAAACGGATAAAAATCTGGCGGAGGTCCTGACGGAGATAGCGTTGACGGCGTCAAGAATTATCCACAGGTACTGCGGCAAGCACCTTTTCATAACTAAAAAAGGACGTATTCACATGCGGAATACGTCCTTTTGCAAAAGCGTATGTTTTATCCGGATTCTTTCAAAAGACCGTCTATCATGTCCACCAGTTTTTTGTTGGCGGCACCGACCTGTGCGTTGTACGTGGAAACGTACGATTTGTTCTTCTGGGTAAGACAGTTCATCAGGATGGAACTGCATCCGACCTGTGCGCCGTACTCGGTCATGAAATCCTTGTAGAACGAATCCCGGATGATATCGATGCACTGACCGGAATAGGAGTCGCGGGAGTACTTCATCTTGAGCGCGGATTCATAGAACACTTCCACGATGGATCTGTAGGATTCGCTGGAAAGCGCCTCGATGACGCCGCAGATCCGAGCAGGCTCCCGGGAAGCCGAGGAAATGGGTTCTGTCCACGGTCATACCGAATACGTCGCCCTCGTCCAGCACACCGTCACCGTTCACGTCGCTCGCGACCTGCTCGCTGAGAACGGAGAGATCGTCGTAGTACTAATGTGCCCTCTGCCAGACCGTAGTTCCGCCTGTGTCGGAGCGGAACCGGATGCTGCTGCATTTTCGTTTGTGAGAGTGCCGGATCATAAAATATCCTCGATTCTGAGAATATTGGTCACGTAGTTGTGATAACCACCGAAGGTGCTGTCATCGCCCTCTCTCCCGGAGAAGGTGAGGCGGGACTTTCCCTTGTACATTCTGGAAATGTTGTCGTGCAGTTTCTGCTGCAGGCAGGCAAGAAACCGGTCGCCGAATCCGGTAATGGCACCGCCGA
>JAZQDY010000145.1:0-9134 GCA_045547015.1 Eubacteriales bacterium
GGCCTCCGACTTGTCTATACACACCGTCCGCTTTATTCCAGAGGGGATGCTTTTTCTGCGAATGCCAGATGACCTGCGGATCGGGACGTATCAGAATATACTCGCCCCATCTCTCCAAACGTTCACCCTGTGCGGCATCCAAAAGCTCATAATCTATCCAACTGTTATTTTGAAACATCTGCTTCACCGTTTTTCCTTGGAAATTCCGCCGATTTTTGTCGGGCGGTTATAATATTGTCCGATACCGGATGAACCGGTATGCGCATGACAGATTGCAATGGCAAGAGCGTCTGCGGTATCGTCGGGCTTAGGGGGTGCAGATAAGCCCAGAAGCATGGTAACCATGGAAATCACCTGCTGCTTTTCTGCCTTGCCGTATCCTACTACTGCCTGCTTCACCTGCATGGGAGTATATTCGAAAATCTGTACACCATGCTGATGTGCACAGAGCAGAATGGTTCCGCGTGCTTCCGCTACAACGATGCCTGTGGTGATATTGGAAGTGAAGAACAGTTCCTCTACAGCCAATGCATCCGGCCTGTATTTCTGAATCAGAGATGCAAGTCCATCGTAAATCTGGGAAAGTCGTTCTTCCACAGGTAATCCCGCTTTGGTTTGGATGGATCCGTATGCAATTGGCGTAAACCGGGAACCTGTATAGGAAAGCACGCCCCAGCCCACGATAGCCAGTCCGGGATCGATACCGAGAATAACCATATACACCTCCTGCTGCTGAATCCGCTGCGTATAAACATCTAATCAGTATATTATAGCACACAATTGCCCACAAGTCAAAACCATTTATGCAAAAACTTCATTTTTTCACTGTATTTACAATCGAATAGGATTTACAACCGGACCAAAACATGGTATAATAAAATGTAAAATTATTATTTCCGAAAGGAGCTTGCTCATGAACAGCATTCCGAAGATTTGTGTCGGGGATACACTGGAACTGAAAAAGGCGCATCCGTGCGGCACAAAACTGTTTACCGTACATCGGATCGGCAGTGATATCCGGATTGTGTGCAGCGGATGTGGAAGAGACATGGTGCTGCCGCGGCTCAAGTTGGAAAAAGCAATTAAAAAAATTATTCCCACGGAGGATACAAAAAATGTCTGACGAAAAAGTCACTGCATCCGAAACAGTTTTTCTGCCGGAAGAGACACAGGAAAACACAGTTTCCGATGCACCGGAAGAAAAAAATAATAGCGGTAAAAAAGAAAGACTCGCCGCTTTTGTTGAAAGCCACAAATACCTGCTTGCCTGTTTTCTGGTTCCTGCGGCGATCATGCTTCTCATTCACATCGGTATGGGGGTATACCCGTTCGGCGAAGAATCTGTACTTGTGCTTGATTTGAACGGACAGTATGTCTTTTACTTTGAGGCTTTGCGTGATCTTCTTCTCGGAGAAGGCAGTTTTATCTATTCTTTCGGTCGTACGCTTGGCGGAGAATTCATGGGAATCATCGCCTATTATCTGGCGAGCCCCTTCTCCTTCATCGTAGCCTTGTTCCCTAAGGAAATGATAACAGAAGCGCTGTTGACTCTTTTCGTTCTGAAGACAGGCCTCTGCGGTCTTACGTTCGGCATCTATCTCCATAACACGAGAAAAAGAAATCCGGTAGCAGCTGTTATCTTTTCCACCATGTATGCCCTGACCGCCTACGCCGTTGTCTATCAGCACAACACCATGTGGATTGATAACGTAATTTTCCTGCCGCTGATCCTTCTCGGTATTGAATCGATAATCAAGCACGGAAAATACAAGCTGTTCGTCGTTTCTCTGGCACTTGCCGTACTCAGCAATTATTATATCGGCTATATGACGTGCATTTTTGTAGCTGTGTATTTCTTTTACTATTATTTCAGCCGCACCCCCGAAGAACGCAATCCGCATGGCAAAAGCCATCACTTTGCACGTGCCTTTGCGCGCATCGCCCTCTTCTCGGCAATCGCCCTTTCTATTTCCGCGATCATTATTCTTCCCGCTTACTATTCGCTAACATTCGGAAAAACAACTTTCTCCAATCCTTCGTTCGGCCTTACGCAGAAATTTGATTTCCTCGATATGATTTCCATGATGTACTTCGGATCGTACGATACGGTTCGCCCGGAAGGACTGCCGCTTTTGTACACGGGCATGCTGACTTTTTTGCTCATGCCGCTGTACTTCTTTGCGCCTCACGTGAAAATGCGCGAAAAAATTGCCACGGGCGTGCTGATCGTTTTCTTTGTTATCAGTTTCAACGCCAGCACACTGGATCTTATCTGGCATGGTTTCCAGCGTCCGAACTGGCTGAACTACCGATACAGTTTTATGCTGTGTTTTTTGTTCATCCTGATGGCATTCAAAGCATTTGAAAAGATTCGTGAAATCGGATTCCGATACGTTATCGGCATAACCGGTGCCGTTACGGCACTTCTGTTGATTCTGCAGAAAATGAATTTTGAAAATCTGCCTGACCTGGTTGCCGTTTGGGGTTCCCTTGCATTCTGCGCGTTGTATCTCTGTATCCTGCGTGCTTCTACTCTGTCAGCGGAGGATGTACGTCACACGGCATCCCTGATTATGGCGATTGTGGTTTGTCTCGAAATGTTCTGTGCCGGTTATCACAACATTATCTCGCTGGATGCCGACGTTGTTGTTTCCTCCCGCGATTCTTACCGTTCCTTTATGGACAGGGTACAACCTGTTGTGGATGAAGTGAAAGCCAGCGACGATTCTTTCTACCGTATGGAAAAAACGATCCACCGAAATTCCAACGATAACCTTGCGCTCGGTATGCGTGGGCTCTCCAACTCTACCTCAACGCTCAACGCCGGTGTTATTGATCTTCTTAACAGCTTGGGTATGACTTCTAAATCACACTGGACTAAGTATTACGGAAGCACCCCCGTACTGGATGCCCTCACCGGAATCAAGTATGTAATCGCTGAGACCGATGATCGGATTTCTCCGCTTTATAAAGAGGTCATCAACAACGGTGATCTTATCGTATATGAAAATCCCTATGCGCTCCCTATCGCTTTTGGTGCCGACCGTGATCTTGCCACATTCAATATAAGCGATCCGTTGTATACTTCTCCTTTTGAGCGGATGAACTATCTCATGGGTGAAATGACTGGCGCTGATAAACAGTTGAAAGTCTTCCAGTCCATCCGTACGGAAGATATCAGTTATGAAAACTGTGTTTCTTCCATGGTAGTCGGTCATAAAAAATACGCGCCGGAAACCTCCGGCGATGCCGCAAAAGTAACTTTCACCATCAAAGTACCACAAGACGGATTCATTTATATTTATTTTCCCAGCGATTACCCGCGGGAAGCGGATCTCATCATTGACGGAAACAACGTAGGCACCTTCTTTGGGAATGAAACATTTGCTATCCGCACAGCGGGGCCCTTTGATGCCGGTGAGAAAATCGATATTTCACTGAAACTGCGCGGCGAGGATCTGTACCTTGCTACCAATGAGACCTTCTTCTACTATATGGATGATGAACTCTTCTTACGTTCTATGGATATTTTGTCCTCTGCACCGTTTGAAATCGATTCGTATACCGAAGATTCTTTCTACGGCACAATAAGCGCGTCCGCTGAAAATACAATGGTTTTCACCTCCATTCCCTACGATGCAGGCTGGATTGTAAAAGTGGACGGAAAAGAAGTGGAAACATGTACGCTGCTCGACACGCTTCTGGGCTTCGCACTTCCTTCTGCCGGTGAGTACTCCCTTTCCATTGAGTACCGTCCGGACTGTGTAAAATTCGGCGCCATTATCGCCGCAGCCGGCATTGTCGTGTTTACAGGTATATGTGTCACAGAAATGCTTCTCCGCAGAAATAAAACAAGAAGAGGTACAGAATCCATATGATCTACTGTCTCACCGGAAATTTGATTTACACGGATGCACTTGCATCTGTTGCCGTCATTGAATGCGGCGGCGTTGGTTATAAAGTGAATGTAACTTCCAATACACTGACAAAGCTGCCGCTTGCGGCGGATAAGCCTCAGCAGGTACGTCTGTATACACATATGCAGGTACGGGAAGACGGAATTGATCTGTTCGGATTTTTTACTTCCGAAGAACTGTCCATGTTTAAACTGCTTATTACTGTTTCCGGGGTCGGACCCAAAGCCGCTGTCTCCATTCTATCACTGATGACCCCAGAGAAACTATCTGCAGCCGTAGCGGCTGAGGATGCTAAAGCCATCGCCAAAGCCCCCAACGTCGGGCCGAAAACCGCCGCACGGATTATCCTTGATCTGAAGGATAAAATCGCCAAATCTTTCCCCACCGGCAACCCGGCTGCATCGCTGGATATGCCGCAAACGGTCACAGGCGATAGAAGCGGAAAACTGGAGGATGCCAAGGCAGCACTTCTCGTTCTCGGATACGGAAAGCCGGAGGTAACGACAGCGCTTACCAAAGTGGATACTTCAGCAGCGCTGGAAGATATCATTCGTGCCGCACTGGCAGTTTTGATGAAATAATACACCGCTGTCTGTGAAACGTAAAGAAAGGAGAAATTTATGGATACGGAATTTGATTTCGAAAACCGCATTGTTACCACTGATTGTATTTCCGAGGATGGTGACAGCGAGCTGAGTCTGCGTCCTCACTCTCTGGAAGAGTATGTTGGACAGTCAAAATCCAAGGAGATCCTGAAAATATATATTGAAGCCGCCAAACTGCGCAGTGAGTGTCTGGACCACGTGCTTTTGTACGGTCCGCCCGGTTTGGGTAAGACGACGCTTTCGTCCATTATAGCATCGGAACTGGGGGTCAATCTTCGTATCACCTCCGCTCCTGCCATTGAAAAAAAGGGTGATCTGGCTGCACTACTCACCAATCTCGGAGAGGGAGACGTGCTCTTTATAGACGAGATCCACCGTCTCTCCCGCTCAGTGGAAGAAACTCTGTATCCTGCCATGGAGGACTATGCTCTGGATATCATCATCGGCAAAGGTCCGTCTGCGCGCAGTATACGCGTTCCCCTGCCCCATTTTACCCTTGTAGGCGCTACGACGCGTGCAGGTCAGCTGACAACGCCTCTCCGCGACCGCTTCGGCGTACTTTTAAAACTGGAGTTGTATACAACTGAAGAACTGGCACAGATTGTGCGAAGAAGTGCAGGCATCCTGAACGTACCGATTACCGATGATGGCGCTCTCGAAATCGCTTCCCGTTCCCGCGGCACACCGCGAATTGCAAACCGCTTTCTTAAACGGGTCCGCGATTTTGCACAGGTGCGCGGCGACGGTACTATCACAGAAGCTTCGGCAAGAGACGCGCTGTCCATGCTGGAAGTTGATGAGTTGGGACTTGACAATATCGACAGAAGAATGCTGCGCACGATCATCGATATTTACGGCGGCGGTCCTGTTGGCTTGGAAACACTTGCGGCAACAGTTGGTGAGGAAGCCGTTACGCTGGAAGATGTATATGAGCCTTACCTTATGCAGATCGGCTTTCTAAGCCGTACACCGCGGGGCCGGTGTGTAACCAAACTTGGCTACGATCATTTGGGAATCCCTTACCGTCCTGCTGCTGCGCTGGGAACGGACAGCCAAATGAACATCAGTGAGGCTGCCGATGAGTAAAGCTGACAACCAGAACGTACACGCCGGACACCGTGAACGCTTGCGCAGCAGATATAAGCGGTGCGGCTTCGACGATTTTGAGGAACACGAAATACTGGAACTTTTGCTGTTCCATTCGATCCCGCGCACGAATACGAATCCGATCGCACATAATCTTCTGCATCATTTTGGCACGCTGTACGCTGTTTTGAATGCGAAGGAAGAGGAACTCTGTAAAGTGGACGGTGTTGGACCGGCGAGTGCCGCACTGATCCGTACGGTAGCAGATTGTGCCCGTGCCGCAAAACTGAAAGAAATAGGAAGTGAACCGCTTACAACATGGGAAAAACTATACCTGTATGTAACGGAATGGTTTCTCGGCAAGCCGGCGGCAACTGTGGCAATACTTCTTCTTGACGAAAAGCGCAAGGTAATCACTGTACGTACGATCGCTGAAGAACATTTGATACGCCCGGAAACATATCCTGAGGAAATTCAGCGGCTTTGTCAGCGGATGGATGCCCGCTATGTTGTCCTTATGCACAACCATGTGGATGGCGCTATGCGTCCATCCTCTGAAGATCTTTTTCTCACCCAGGAAATTTTCCGCTATCTTTCAGAAAACGGTATAACGCTTCTGGAGCATGTTTATTGTAAATAAATTGAACGCTGTTCCCTGTCTTGATACTGCGATGAGAAGAAATGTTTCCGGTTTTCCAAGAAGCATCAAATAATACAAAAAGGACTGCTGTACATAAGTACAGCAGTCCTTTTTGTAAATTAATTCATATCATAACGTCCATCGAGAGCGCGCTTCAACGTAATTTCGTCCGTATATTCCAAATCGCCGCCGACGGGAACACCATTGGCAATACGGCTTATTTTTACACCGTAAGGCGCAATCAGCCGGGAAAGATACATGGCGGTTGCTTCCCCCTCTACGGTGGAATTGGTGGCAAGAATTACCTCGCCAATGCCGCCTTCCTCAATCCGTGCCATCAGTTCCTTGATTTTCAGCTGATCCGGTCCGATACGGCGCATAGGAGAAATTGCACCATGCAGAACGTGATACACACCGCGATATCCATGCATTTTTTCAATAGCGATCACTGCACGCGGGTCTTCTACTACGCAAATCACGCTTTCGTCCCGATCCTCCGAACGGCAAACGGAACACAGCGACTCCGTAGTTATATTCTGACAGCGCTCACAGAGGCAAATATCTGTCTTAGCCGCAATTAACGCATCCGCAAAATCACGCACTTCTTCTTCAGAAAAATTCATGACGCAAAACGCCAGCCGAACCGCCGTTTTTGCACCGATACCGTCCAGACGCCGGAACTTGTCAGCAAGCCGCTGCAGGGGCTCAATGAATTCCGTCATACTTAAAACATGCCGGGCATGCCGGGAATATTGAGCGATCCGGTAACCTTCGCCATTTCTTCATTGTTGGTTTCGTTCACCTTTTTGATTGCCTCGTTCACACCGGCAACCAAGATATCGGAAAGGGTTTCAATATCATCCGGATCTACGATTTCCGGCTTCAGATCAATGGACTTGATCTCCAGTTTTCCGGTGATCTTTACAGTTACAACACCGCCGCCGGCAGATACCTCATATTCGCGGGCATCCAGGTCCTCCTGCAGCGCGGCCATATCCTCCTGCATTTTCTGTGCCTGTCGGATCATACCCTGCATATTCTGCGGACCGCCGCCCATACCCTTCGGGAGTCTTGCTTTCATATTCGTTTCCTCCGAAATGATTATAAATTTTTATATAGATCTTCTGCCGCCGAATCAACAGCGGCTGTTTTTTTCGCTTTTTCGATCTGAATCTCCGCCGCACCAACCGTTATCCGGCAAAGAACCAATACGCGCAGAATGGCGGATTTTGCGCTTTCATCATTCAGCATGCGTGCTGAAAAGTCGTCAGTTGTACGAACGCGTACTCTTTTTCCGTCGGCGGAAACCAAAAGCTCCGCGTTTGAAAGAAAACTCTGCGTGCGTTTATCGATTTGCCCCAACTTTTCAATGACTTCGCTCATATCCGGAACGGGATCAAACTCCGTGTCATTGTCCTGTGTGTCGTTCTCAGAAACCGGAGCAGCATCTGCAGCCGTTTGGGATGGCTTTGAATTCACAGGAGCGGCCACAGCGGGAACGGACGCGGCAGAGACACCGCTAACCTCCAAGAGGGAAAGACGGTCTTCCAATTGACCGATGCGTGCCGAAAGCGCTTCCGGAGAAGTATCCAAAAGCGGATCACACATCCGCATACAGGCAAATTCGGCAATCGTTCGCTTCATCTGCGGGCTGCGCTGCATATTCTGCATAGCCTGATCCAGAATACCGCTGTGATACGTTAGCGTTTTAATATTGAACTTACCGACCGCATCCAGAAGAAGTGCGGATTCCAATTCGGTCAGATCCAGATATGACGCAGGGTCTTCCGCATACTTTGCCACCATCATATCCCGATAAAAGGAAGTGAGTTCCTGCCAGAAAACAGAAATATCCTTGGAGGAAGAAACAACCGCAGCAATAACGCCAAACAGCGATTTCATATCGCCTTCAGCAAGGCGAAGTGCGGTATCGTGCAGAAAATCGTATCCGCTCAGCCCAAGGACTTCACCCACACGCGCAAGTGTCACATCCGCACCGCCGCCGCTGCACAGTTCAAACAGATTAATTGCATCACGCATTCCGCCCTGTGCCTGGCGGGCAATCTGCTGGGCGGCATCTTTGTCCAAACGAATCTGTTCTTTATTTGCAACGTAATCCAGTCTGTCAGCAAGAACAGGAATGGAAATGCGCCTGAAATCAAAGCGCTGACAGCGGGAAACGATGGTATTTGGCAATTTGTGCATTTCCGTTGTAGCCAAAATAAACACAACGTGCTCCGGCGGTTCTTCCAGCGTTTTCAGAAGCGCATTGAACGCGCTGGCAGACAGCATATGTACCTCATCAATAATATACACGCGTCGTTTCAGCATAGCCGGTGTGTAGGCAACTTCGTCACGAATATCGCGGATATAATCCACGCCGTTATTGGAAGCTGCATCCATCTCCAAGACGTCAGTAGCACTTGCGTTATCAATGGAACGGCAGGAATCACACTGACAGCAGGGATTGCCGTTCTGCGGATTCTCACAGTTCACGGCTTTTGCCAAAATTTTCGCACAAGTAGTCTTCCCCGTTCCGCGGGAACCGCAGAAAAGATAAGCGTGAGAAACACGTCCATTTGCGGTTTGATATTTCAAAACTGACGTAATGTGCTCCTGTCCGCAAACATCATCAAATACCGCCGGGCGATATTTTCTGTACAAAGCCTGATACATAAGACGTGCTCCTTTCGAAGAACATAAAAGAATGCAAGCCGCAAAGTAAGGTCATACACCTAAAGATCGAACTGTACGCATGTGCGCCGCCGTAAAGTCTGCTCAGAACAGGCGTCCTTGCGGCGCATCGGCTAAACTGCTTAATGCTGCTTGGTTCCCCACCTGACATGGTTCACAGCCGCCGATCGCGCAAGACCCATTCCTCAACAC
>JAZQDY010000146.1:0-5556 GCA_045547015.1 Eubacteriales bacterium
AAGGCCATCTTCGCCGACGGGGATCTTGCCGCACGGGCAGAAAAAAACGGTTTCTTCTTCTCCAGCGCCAACTCCATCAACTGGGGCCGCCTGGCCCCGCAGATCGTGTACTATGTATCCGCATACTGCGATCTGGTGAAAAACGGAACCGTACAGATGGGCGACGAGGTAAATGTGTGCGTTCCCACCGGCAACTTCGGCAACATTTTTGCCGCTTATATCGCACGGGAAATGGGTCTGCCCCTTGGCCGTCTGATCTGTGCTTCCAACGCCAACTGCGTGCTGACCGATTTTATCCGCACCGGCGTATACGATCGAACCCGTCCCTTCTACAAAACCATGTCTCCCTCCATGGATATTCTGATCTCCTCCAACCTGGAGCGTCTTCTGTTCCTGTTGGGCGGGGCTTCTCTCACCGCCGATTGCATGGCGCAGCTTGCCGCAACAGGCAAATATACGGCACCGGCTGATCTTATGGAAAAACTCCGCGCCGTATTCGCAGGCTACTACTGCACGGAAGAGGAGACCGCCCAGACGATCCGCGCCTGCTTTGAGGCACGCGGCTATCTCTGCGATACCCACACCGCCGTAGGTCTGGGATCTGCTGAAAAATACCGTGCCGAATCCGGCGATACCCGTCCGATCATTCTTGCCTCCACGGCGAGCCCGTACAAATTCTCTCAGGATGTGTGCGCATCCCTCGGAAAGCCTGTAACCACTGACGATCCCGCCGTTATCCTGAACGCGCTGAAGACTGCCTCCGGCACGGAAATTCCTGCCCCGCTCTCCCGCACGCTCTCTTTGCCTGTGCACTTCACCACCGTGGTGGACGCCGCCGACATGGCAAACGTAATTTTCGACTGACAGAAAAAACGTGCCGCTTGGCGGCACGCTTTTTCTGAAAATTTCCGGACTTACAGTGTTTTCGGTTTGAACGTAGCGCAAACCGTTTCCCCGGAGGTTTTGGCAAAGCTGGGCCCTACCGCGATCCGTGAGGCGGCACAGTAACTGTCACCGTCATGATAGGCACAGTTCTTCACATCACAGACAACGCCGCGCAGATGCTTGTACCGCTTTCCCTCGGGGTTCATCTTCTCAGAATCTGCCATCTTTCCTCCATCCTTCCGCAGCGCAGAATACGCCGATCACAGTTTTCCCGTTTTACCGCCGCTTATTCCCCATTATTCTATGAAAGGATTTCCGCCTGTGCGGGGGTTACAAAATGTCGCTGTTTTCCATTGCCGATCTGCATCTTTCCCTTGCCGCGGACAAACCGATGGACGTGTTCGGTTCCCGCTGGAAATCCTATACGGAAAAGCTGGATACCCGCTGGCGCGCCGTGGTCACCCCGGAGGATACGGTAATCATTCCCGGTGACATCTCCTGGGCAATGACCCTGGAGGAAGCCAAAACGGATTTTGCCTTTATAAACAGTCTGCCGGGCAGAAAGCTCATCGGCAAGGGCAACCACGATTACTGGTGGTCCACCATGACCAAAATGCATCAGTTCACGGCGGAATACGGATTCTCCACTATCGATTTTCTTTTCAACAATGCTTTCGAATGTGAAGATTACATCGTATGCGGCACCCGCGGCTGGTACGTGGAAGAACGGCTGCAGACCGCTGCCGAAAATGCCGATTACGGCAAGATCGTGGCACGGGAAGCGCAGCGCCTCACCCTCAGCCTGAAGGAAGCGGATGCGCTTCGGCAAAGCAGCGGTAAATCGATTCTTGTGTATCTGCACTTCCCGCCCGTTTTCCGCAATTTCGTCTGCCGGGAGCTTGTGGACGTACTGCACGCTTTCGATGTAAAAAACTGCTATTTCGGACATATCCACGGCGTTTACAACGTCCCGCGCTCCACTGTTTTTGAAGATATTTCCATGACGCTGATTTCCGCCGATTTCCTGGATTTCACCCCAATGATAACCGCTCCGTACGATTATTGATACCTTTACACGCCCGCTATCCCCGGTTTTCATCATTTTGAATAGTTTTTTCTGGAAGAATTCAAAAGATTTTTCACTTTAAACATTGACAGAAGCGAAAAAAAAAAGTACAATATTAAGAGATATTATTCTGGAGGGAAATGACTAATGAGTTTGAAAAAATCCGAGCTCATCGAAAAGAATCAGCATGAGCTCACTTTTGATGTGGATAAGGCTACTTTTGATGCTGCTGTTGACCGTGTGTACAAGCACATGGTGAAGAAGATCAACATCCCCGGCTTCCGCCGCGGCAAGGCCCCCAAGGCAATCGTTGAGAAGATGTACGGCAAGGGCGTTTTCTACGAAGATGCTATCAATGAAATCCTGCCCGCTGCTTACAGCGAGGCTGCCAAGGAATCCGGTCTGACCATCGTAAGCCAGCCCGAGTTCGACGTGGACACCATCGACGACAACGGCGTCGTTTTCAAAGCTAAGGTGTACGTAAAGCCCGAGGTACAGATTGCCGATTACACCGGCATCGCCGTTGACCGTACGGTTGTACCGGTTACCGATGCAGACGTTGATGCTGAGATCGCCAGAGTGCAGAGCCGCAACTCCCGCATGGTTGATGTTACCGACCGTGCCGCCCAGAACGACGATATTACCAACATCGATTTCGAAGGCTTTGTAGACGGCGTTGCATTCGACGGCGGCAAGGCAGAGGGTCACGAGCTGAAGCTGGGCTCCGGTCAGTTCATCCCCGGTTTTGAGGATCAGATCGTCGGTCACAATATCGGTGATGAGTTCGACGTAAACGTAACCTTCCCCACTGAGTATCACGCTGACAATCTCGCCGGCAAGGAAGCCGTGTTCAAGGTAAAGCTGAACGGCATCAAGTTCAACGAGCTGCCCGCCCTGGACGATGAATTCGTGCGCGACGTTTCCGAATTCAACACGCTGGATGAATACAAAGCAGATATTCTGGCAAAACTTACCGAGAAAAACGCAAAGACTGCGGACAACGAGGTGGAGGATGCCCTTCTCAATGCGCTGATTGAGAAGCTGGAAGCCGATATTCCGGAAGCAATGTTCGAAACCGAGACCGAAAACTACGTGCGCGACTACGACAACCGTCTCCGCATGCAGGGTCTGGATCTGTCCACTTACTTCCAGTACACCGGTCTGGATCTGGACAAGCTCCGCGAGCAGATGCGTCCTCAGGCTGAAAAGCAGGTTAAAACACGCCTGGCGCTGGAAAAGATTGCTGAGCTTGAAAAATTCACCGTTTCCGACGAGGAAACCGAGGAAGAATACAAGCGCATTGCAGAAGCATATAATATGGAGATCGATCGCGTAAAGGAAATGGTCGATACCGAGTCCATTTCTGCCGATCTTCTGGTAAAGAAGGCTTCCGATTTCGTAAAGGAAAAGGCAGTCATCACCGACGTTGCCCCCAAGGCTGAATAATTTCTGACATATTCTCATTACCGCTGTGCAAAAGCAGCGGTAATGATTCTATCTGGCACTTTTTTCCCAAAATCCCCTAATTTTTGCGCCGTCTCGCGGACGGCATCACTTTACTGACATGAAAGGCGGTATATCTATGGCACTGGTACCAATGGTTGTGGAACAGACCAGCCGCGGCGAACGCTCCTACGACATCTATTCCCGGCTTCTGAACGACCGTATTATTTTTCTTTCCGATGAAGTCAATGACGTAACCGCGTCCCTTGTGGTTGCTCAGCTTCTCTTTCTGGAGGCACAGGATCCCGATAAGGATATCAGTCTCTACATCAATTCTCCCGGCGGCTCCGTTACCGCAGGCATGGCCATTTACGACACCATGAATTTCATCAAATGTGACGTTTCCACCATCTGCATCGGTATGGCTGCCAGCATGGGTGCTTTCCTTCTCTCCTCCGGTGCCAAAGGCAAACGTCTTGCACTGCCCAACAGCGAAATCATGATCCACCAGCCCCTGGGCGGTATGCAGGGCCAGGCATCTGATATAAAAATCCATGCCGACCATATTCTCAAAACCAGAGATACACTGAACCGCATCCTTGCCGACAACACGGGAAAGCCCATTGAGATCATTGCGGCAGATACGGAACGTGACAATTTCATGAGCGCGGCTGCGGCAGCAGAATACGGTCTCATTGACCGTGTAATCGATCGCCGTCCGTAAGAACTGTCTATTTTCACCAAAGGCTATCGAAAGGAATCCCCCTATGTCTCAAAACAATACTCCCGGTGGATCTGACCATAAACTGCGCCGGTGCTCCTTCTGCGGACGCACGGAAAATCAGGTTCTGTTTCTGATTCCCTCCTCCAGCGGCGCATGCATCTGTGACAACTGCGTGGAAGCCTGCAGCGAGCTGATCTACGAGCAGACCCACCAGCCCACCACCGCCTACAATCTCTCAGCAGAATCGCTCCCCACGCCCCGTGAAATCAAAGAAACGCTGGACGGTTACATCATCGGGCAGGATGCCGCCAAGGTGGCACTGTCCGTCGCCGTATACAATCACTACAAGCGCCTTTTGTACAAAGACAAAAAGGATCTGAAAAAGGACGATGCAGAGGACGACGTAGATATCCAGAAGAGTAACGTCCTGCTGATCGGACCTACCGGCGTTGGAAAAACCTATCTTGCCCAGACGCTGGCACGCACCCTGCACGTTCCCTTCGCCATCGCCGACGCCACCACGCTGACGGAAGCGGGCTACGTAGGTGAGGACGTGGAGAACATCCTGCTCCGTCTTATTCAAGCGGCGGATTACGATGTGGAAGCGGCGGAACGAGGCATCATCTACATCGACGAGATTGACAAAATCTCCCGCAAGAGCGAAAATCCGTCCATCACCCGGGACGTATCCGGTGAGGGCGTACAGCAGGCTCTCTTGAAAATCCTGGAGGGCACCGTTTCCAACGTACCGCCCCAGGGGGGACGCAAGCATCCCAATCAGGAGTTTATCCAGATCAATACGGAAAATATCCTGTTCATCTGCGGCGGCGCCTTTGACGGGCTGGAAAAAGTAATCGAACGACGCACCGCAAAATCCTCTATCGGCTTCGGCGGCGAGATCAAAGGCAAAAAGGAACAGAAAAAATCAGAGATTTTCAAGGACGTTGCTGCCCACGATATCGTAAAATTCGGTCTGATTCCCGAGCTCGTCGGCCGCGTGCCGGTCATCGTTCCGCTGGAGGATCTGGATGCAGAGGCGCTGGTACGCATCCTAGCCGAGCCGAAAAACTCACTGACCAAGCAGTATACAAAGCTCTTTGAGATGGACAACGTAAAGCTGACCTTTGAAAAAGGCGCTCTGCGTGCCATTGCCGACAAGGCAATCGAGAGGGAAACAGGTGCCCGCGGTCTCCGTGCCATTCTGGAAGAAAGCATGACGGCGATCATGTTCGATATTCCCTCACGCAAGGATATCGCCGAGGTTATCATTACCGCAAACTGCATCAAGAAAAAATCCGCACCGAAGCTTATTATGAAATCCGATTCATAAAACATCGATACGCTCCCCTGCAAACACGCAGAGGAGCGTTATTATATAATCGCCGATTTAACCTTAATTTTGCACATTATTTGCATATTTTCCTTCTTAGATTGACAT
>JAZQDY010000147.1:0-4740 GCA_045547015.1 Eubacteriales bacterium
CCAAGGATCCCCGCTTCGGAAACCCCACCCCGCGCATTGCAGAATGCCCTGCCGGCATGATAAACGCAGTAGGTCTGCAGAATCCCGGCATTGACGCGGTGATTTCGGAAGAACTTCCCCGTCTGCGCAAGGTATTCCATAAACCGATCATTGCCAACATCGGCGGATTTTCCGTGGAAGAATACGTACACTGCTGTGAACGGATCGACAAGGAAGAGGGCGTCTCCATTATTGAGGTAAACATCAGCTGCCCCAACGTACACGGCGGCGGCATGAGTTTTGGCACGTCCCCCGAGGCGGCGGCACAGGTAACCCGCGCCGTAAAGGCCGTGACGAAAAAGCCGGTATACATCAAGCTTTCTCCCAACGTAACGGATATTGTTTCCATCGCCAAGGCGTGTGAAGAAGCCGGGGCAGACGGTATCAGCATGATAAACACGCTGCTCGGCATGCGGATTGATCTTAAAAAGAGAGCCCCCATCATCGCAAACAAAATGGGCGGTTTTTCCGGCAGTGCCATCTTCCCGGTGGCTCTCCGCATGATTTATCAGGTATACGAGGCGGTAAAAATCCCGATCATCGGTATCGGCGGCGTTTCTACTGCCGAGCACGTAATCGAGATGATGCTGGCCGGTGCCAGTGCCGTACAGATCGGCGCGGCCAACTTAGTGGATCCCTTCGTCTGCAAGACGGTTATTGAGGATCTTCCCACCGTTATGAAAAAATATAAAATTGAAAATCTTTCGGATATTATTGGAGGTGCACACTGATGGGCAAGGACGTAATTATCGCCTGCGATTTTTCTTCCCGGGAGGACACGCTGGCATTTTTGGACAAGTTTGAAGGCAAAAAACCGTTCGTGAAGATCGGTATGGAGCTGTACTACGCGGAGGGTCCCGCCATCGTAAAGGATATCAAGGCGCGCGGTCATAAGATCTTCCTCGATCTGAAACTGCACGATATTCCCAACACGGTGAAAAAGGCAATGGCCGTGCTTTCCCGTCTGGACGTGGATATGACGAACCTCCACGCCGCCGGTACGAAAGCCATGATGGAAGCCGCTATCGAAGGGCTCACCAAGCCCGACGGAAGCCGCCCCAAGCTGATTGCCGTTACCCAGCTCACCTCCACCGATGAGGAGAGAATGCACAAGGAACTGCTGATCGAAGGCGCTATGCCCGAGGTCGTTATGCACTACGCACAGAACGCCGCCGCCGCCGGTCTGGACGGCGTGGTATGCTCGCCCCTGGAAGCAGGTGTTGTGCATGAGAAATGCGGCAAGAATTTTGTAACCGTAACCCCCGGCGTCCGCTTTGCCGACGGCGACGTAGGCGATCAGAAGCGGGTAATGACCCCGGCGGAAGCCAAAAAGATCGGCTCTGACTACATCGTGGTGGGCCGTCCCATCACCGCCGCCGCCGATCCGGTTGCCGCATACGAGCGGTGTATTGCCGAATTCGTTGACTGATATTACGAGAGGAGAATGTGACAATGGAAGGCTATAAGAGAGAGTTTATACAGTTTCTGCAGAGCGCCGGCGTTTTGAAATTCGGTGACTTTACCGCAAAAAGCGGTCGGAAGATTCCCTATTTCATCAACGCAGGCATGATTAAAACAGGCGAGGAGATCGCAAAGCTGGGCGAATTCTACGCCAAGGCTTATTTTGACAAGCTGGGCAAAAAGCCCGCCGTACTGTACGGTCCTGCCTACAAAGGTATCTCCATTGCCGTTTCCGCCGCTGTGGCACTGTCCAAAAACGGTCTGAACGTGCCCTTCTTCTTCAACCGTAAGGAAGTAAAGGATCACGGAGAAGGCGGCGTATTCGTGGGCTATGTTCCCACTCCCGGTGAAGAAGTAGTTATCGTGGAGGACGTAATTACCGCCGGCACTGCCATCCGTGAAAGCATGGCAATCCTCTCTTCTCTGGAAGGCGTAAAGGTTGCCGCCACCTTTGTTATGGTTGACCGCAAGGAAAAAGGCCAGGGCGAGAAGGGGGCTATGGCAGAAATCGAGGAAGAGTTCGGCTTCCCCGTATACTCCGTAGTAGACGTATACGACATTATTGAGTATCTGGAAGAGGATGCCGCCAACGCCGAAAACGTAGCCCGCATCAAAAATTATCTCACTGTATACGGAGCAAAAGCATGAGAAGTCTCATTGATATTAGGGAGCTCTCCGTCAAGGAAATCGAATCCCTGATGGACTGCGCAGATGACATTATTGCGAATCCTAAAAAATATGAAAACGCCTGCCGGGGCAAAAAGCTCGCTACGCTGTTCTTTGAGCCCTCCACCCGTACCCGACTCAGCTTTGAGGCCGCCATGTACGAGCTGGGCGGCAACGTACTTGGATTTTCCGAGGCACAGAGCAGCTCTGCCGCCAAGGGTGAGAGCATTGCCGATACCGCAAAAACAGTAAGCTGCTACGCAGACATCATCGCCATGCGCCATCCCAAAGAGGGCGCACCGCTGGTAGCCTCCATGAACGCCTCCGTTCCGGTTATCAACGCCGGTGACGGCGGTCACAATCACCCCACCCAGACGCTGGCGGATCTTCTGACCATCCGTCGGGAAAAAGGACGTATCGCGGATTTCACTATCGGCTTCTGCGGTGATTTGAAATTCGGACGCACCGTGCACTCTCTGATCTCTGCCCTCTCCCGTTACAGCGGCATTAAGGTGGTTCTGATTTCCCCGGATGAACTGAAGCTGCCCAGCTATATAAAGCGGGATATTCTGGAGAAAAACGATATCAGTTATGAGGAAAACGCCGATCTTGCCGCCGTGCTTCCCCAACTCGATATTCTTTACATGACCCGCGTACAGAGAGAGCGTTTTTTCAGCGAGGAGGAATATCTCCGTCTGAAAGACAGTTACATTCTCACGCCGGAAAAACTGAATCTGGCAAAACCGGATCTTGCCGTGCTCCATCCTCTGCCCCGCGTGAATGAAATTTCCGTAGGTGTGGATGCCGACCCCCGCGCCTGCTACTTCAAGCAGGTACTGAATGGCAAGTATATGCGTATGGCACTGATTCTGAAACTGCTGGAGGTAACGGTATGAACGTAGATTCCATCAAAAACGGTCTGGTTCTGGACCACATCAAGGCAGGCCGCGGCATGCAGATTTACGACTATCTGCAGCTTTCCAAGCTTAACTGCCCGGTAGCCATCATCCGGAATGTCCCCAGCAAGAAAATGGGCAAAAAGGATATCATCAAAATCGACGCGGATATTGATATCAATCTGGATACGCTGGGATATATTGATCCGGATATCACCGTAAACGTGATCCGTGATTCCCAGGTAAAGAAACTCCGCCTTGCCCTGCCGGAGCAGATTACCGGCATTCTCCAATGCAAAAATCCCCGGTGCATCTCCTCCACCGAACAGGAGCTTCCGCATATATTCAAGCTGGCTGACAAAAAAAGACGCATCTACCGCTGTCTCTACTGTGAAGCCGCCGCAAAAGAATAAAAAAACAGGATGCTGTATTTTCGGATACAGCATCCCTCTGTTCACTGAATGAAAGGCATCCAAATGAAACATTCAACCGGAGAAAATCTGGCTGCCCTGCGGCGTGGCCTGCGTCACGGAATCCCTATTGCACTGGGGTATTTTGCCGTATCACTCACCCTGGGCATTGCCGCCCAGAACGCCGGCATCGGTGCAGGACCGGCGGCTCTGATGAGCCTGCTCGTCACCGCTTCCGCCGGCGAGTTCGCCGGCATTACCATGATTTCTGCCGCCGCCACCTATTTCGAAACGGCGGTTATGGAATTCGTGGCTAACGCCCGGTATCTGCTCATGTCCTGTGCCCTCAGCCAGAAAATCTCGCCCGATACTCCATTCTATCACCGTTTTATCATGGGTTTCTACGTAACGGACGAGATTTTTGCCCTTGCCGCGTCATCACCGGGCAAGGTAAATCCGTTCTATATTTACGGTGCGGTCCTTGTGGCCTCCCCTGCCTGGACGCTGGGCACGTATCTGGGTGCCGTTCTTGGCAGTGCCCTGCCCGCCCGTGCGGTAAGCGCTTTGAGCGTAGGGCTGTACGGTATGTTCCTTGCTTCCATTATTCCTCCGGCGCGGAAGAATAAGATCGTTGCTGCGTTGATTCTTCTGTCCTTCGCCGCAAGCGGCGTCTGCACGGTTATTCCCGGTATTGCATCCCTTTCCGCCGGTACGCGTACCATTTTGCTCACTGTGGTTCTTGCCGCCGGCGCGGCGATCCTGTTCCCCGTAAGGGAGGAGTCGGTGCAAAAGGAGGCGAATGACCATGCGCGGTAACGTATATATCTACATTCTGGTGCTGACGGCAGTAACGTATATGATCCGTCTGCTCCCCCTGACGCTGATCCGCCGGGAGATCAAGAACACCTTTTTGCGCTCGTTCCTTTACTACGTGCCGTACGTCACCCTTGCCGTGATGACCTTTCCTTCCATCCTCTCTGCCACGGAAAGCCCTGTTGCCGCCGCTTTGGCACTGCTTGCCGGTATTTTGGCGGCGTGGTTCGGTGCCGGTCTGTTTCAGGTATCGGTGCTCTGTTGTGCCGTGGTGTTTATTGTGGAATTATTTCTTATCTGAACATAATAATAATCCACCCGCATAGCGGGTGGTATTTCGGTTTCGGACATAGCCCTAATACTACAGGCTACGCACAAGTGCGTCTTTTATTGGCCTGTCAGCCATGCATTTGTTACGAAACCCCGCTCAAGCGGGACTAAAACCAAGCCTCCCT
>JAZQDY010000148.1:0-2924 GCA_045547015.1 Eubacteriales bacterium
GTGGATACCGTGCATCTGGGGATCCAGACACTCCGCGTGCCGCTCCGAGGTGGATGCCAACTGGCCGTAGATAAACTTGGTGGGATACATGTCGGGATCGTCATACACACTGCGGAGAATGGCCGCCATGGCAGAGACGATGGGCGCCGCCATGGACGTACCGTTCCAGGTGGCGTATCTGTCGCCCGGGATGGTACTGGTGATAGCGTTGCCGGGTGCGTACAGCTCATACTCCACGCTGTTGAAGGCAACTGTGTCGTAGTTGGTGAAGGAAGACTCCACGCCGTAGTTATCCACGCTCATTACGCCCAAAACGAAGCTGTATGCGGCGGGATAGGAGGGCTTGGGAATATCGCCGGGGAAACGCGCCTCATTGGGCATGCCGTCGTTGCCCGCAGCGGCTACCAGCACGCTGTGGGTATAGGCTGCCTCCAGTGCGTCCTGCACGGCGATGGTGGAGGCGATGCCGCCGAAGGACATATTGATTACGTCCGCGCCGTTTTCTCTGGCGTAGTCGATGGCTTTACAAACGTCCGTCTGCAGGAAATAGCCGCTTGCCTGGCCGGCTTTGATCGCCATCACTTTCGTATTGTAGGCAAGGCCCACTACGCCTACGTTGTTGTTGGCGGCGGCAATGATGCCGGCAACGTGGGTGCCGTGACCGTGGTCGTCGTCGCCGTTGCCTTTTTTCGCCACGATATTGACGCCGTAGTAGTCGTCCACGTAGCCGTTTTTATCATTGTCGATGCCGTCACCGGGGATTTCGCCCGGGTTCGTCCACATGTTATTTTTCAGATCCTCGTGGTCGTAATCCACACCGGTATCGATTACGGCAACGATCACGCCTGCATCTCCGCCGGGATTCTTTTTGTCGTTTTTGATCTTCTTCCATGCTTTCTGGAAGCCGCAGCTGTCCAGATGCCACTGATCCTTCTGCTTCGGGTTGCCGTGTGTATCGGCGGAAACGCCCTCGCCGTCCACAATCGATACGGCACCCGTATGATAGAGGAAGTTATATTCCGCAAGCAGGATGCTGTCGTCTGCACGGAGCGCTTCTACAGCTGCCTCCGGCGTCGTGCCCTCTGCCAGATAGGCAGTATACCAGAAGCCGTCCTTGGCGCTGAAGAGATACTCGATCTCTTCGATGCCGTCAACGGTCAGCGCGGCAGCTTTTGCCGCCAGCTTGACCAGGACGGTTTTTTCATCGTACGGATACAGTCCGGCGTCAACCTCGTCCTTATAGGTAACGTCAAAAGGTTCCGTCAGGAGGTTTTCCGTAAGGGTTTCCGCCCCGGCTTCGTTTTCCGAAGCAAAAACGGTGAGCGAAACGGGAGCAATGCTGAGCGTCATTGCCAGAACCAGAATCGCTGCAATCAGTCGTTTTACACTGTTCACTGTTGACATTTTCTTTTGTCCTTTCTCAAAACCGAATTGATAAGTGGAAATATATGTTTACTGCATGTTTAAGAATCGCATGAATATGGCGGCCGCTTCCGCTCTTGTTGCCGTATCGGAAAACGCGATGCTGTCGCCGGTGCGTCCCCGGATCAGCCCCTTTTCCACAGCCCACGCCATGGCGTCTCTTCCCCAGTCGGGAATCGCGCCGCTGTCGGCGAAGGTGTGCAGTATGTTGGGATCTGCGCTTTTTCCGCTCATGTAGCGGCAGAGGATAACGGCCATTTCTCCGCGTGTTATATATTGGTGCGGGGAGAATTTGTTGTCCCCGGTTCCGTTCACGATGCGGTTTTCCGATGCCCAGTATACAGCCGCTGCATACCAGCTGGGTTCAATATCGGTAAACGGTGCGCTGACTGCCGGCGGTTTGTTTGCATATCTGTGCAGCACGGTCACGAACATAGCCCGCGTCATGGGCATCTCGGGAGAAAATGTATTTTCGCCCGTTCCGTTGAACAGACCGGCACCTACCGCATCCCGGATATAGTCGTGTGCCCAGTGGGAACGGCTAACGTCTGCAAAGGTTATCTCCGGCGGAGTGATGACCTCCGGCGGGATTTCCGTCACCGGCGGAGCATCCGTCACAGGGGGTGACTCCGTCACCGGCGGGATCACGATTACCGGCGGGATCCACCCCGCAGGCGGTGTATCTGTTTGCGGCGGTTCCGTCGTCACCGGCGGCGGGGGATTCTCCCCTTCCTCCGATTTTACGGTGATTTCCGTGTCACTTCCTGTCGCGTCCAGGCTTGTGGTGTCGCTGTCCGCGTAGGCTAACAGCTTGAAGTCAAATTTTGCCGTTCCGTCGGACACTGCTTTGAATTTCGCAATCAGTACCGTTCCGCTTTCCATTATGTTTTCAAGAGATATAACGGAAAAATTTATCTCTCCCAACACGTCCGTATTAACGTGGGTGATGGCAGTGCCCGGCAATATTTCGCCAAGCGTTACGTCTTCAAGAAGCAGTTTATCCGCATCGTAAAGGATGCAGAACTGGGCCGCGCCGAATCCGGCATTGTTTTTCAGATCTACAAGCAGATAGGTTGTATCGTTTATTATGACTGTGTCACTGGTCGCGCTTGTTTCAAAAGCAGGCAGAGGCGCGTCTGCCCGGCAGGGAAACTGCAATACGGTCAGGCAGCACAGCAGTGCGATAATTTTTCTCAGTCGATTCATCCGTAAAGCCTCCTGGGTCAGTCCGGCGAGATGCGATCATTACTCAATTTACATTATACCACATTAATTTATATACCGCAAGTGTTTGGGGGGATTTTGCAAAAGAGATTCATGCGCGTTCCCGCACCTAATTTTGTCTCCGTTGAATTTTGGGCAAAATAATAATCCACCCGCATAGCGGGTGGTATTTCAGTTTCGGGCATAGCCCTAATACTACAGGCTACGCACAAGTGCGTCTTTTATTGGCCTGTCAGCCATGCATTTGTTACGAAACCCCGCTCAAGCGGGACTAAAAC
>JAZQDY010000149.1:0-5018 GCA_045547015.1 Eubacteriales bacterium
CCAAGCAGACGCCGCCGGAGGTTGGCGGATTTGCCGATTTCGAGATAACGGAGAGCACGCTTGTGCCCGGACTTCTGAACCTGATCGGCATCGAATCCCCGGGACTGACCGCCTCTGTGCCCATCGCACGGTACGTGGTGACTCTTCTCAAAGAACTGGTGCCCCTTTCCGAAAAAGAAACGTTCCTGCCTGCAGAAAAGCGGCCGAAGCGTTTCCGGGATCTTACGGAAGAAGAGCGCGAGCAGATTTGCCGGGAGAATCCCGAATACGGCGAGATCGTGTGCCGCTGTGAGCACGTTTCCAAGGCGGAGATCCGTGCCGCCATCGAAAATCCCCTGGGTGTCCGCTCGCTGATCGGTATCAAATACCGTTCCCGCTCCATGATGGGACGGTGCCAGGGCGGCTACTGCATGACGAAGATCGTGGAGATGCTCACGGCGGAGTACGGCATGAAACCGGAGGAGATCGAGTTCAATAGCCGTGACTCTCATCCGTTTATCGGAGGTGTGAAAGAATGATTCATAAGGACTTAATCATTATCGGTGCCGGCCCTGCCGGACTTGCCGCCGCCGTAGAGGCAAAAAAGCAGGGCGTGAAGGACGTGCTCCTCATCGAGCGTGACGGACGTACCGGCGGTATTCTGAATCAGTGCATCCACGACGGCTTCGGGGTTATCCGTTTTGGTGAAGCACTCAGCGGTCCGGAATACGCCGCCAGATATTTAGAACTGTTCCTTGAAAGCGGTGCGGAGCTGGCGGCAAATACCATGGTGCTTTCCGTGTCGCCCGATCGTGTGGTTACAGCCGTGGGCAAGGACGGCATCGTCAAATACAAGGCCGGTGCCATCATTCTCGCCATGGGATGCCGCGAGCGTACCCGCGGTGCCATTGCCGTACCGGGCAGCCGACCGGCAGGGATTTTTACCGCTGGCGTTGCACAGAATTTCGTGAATCTCAAGAATATTGCCGTGGGAAAGAAAATTCTCATCCTGGGTTCCGGTGATATCGGACTGATTATGGCACGCCGGCTGACGCTGGAAGGCGGCGAAGTCATCGCCGTGCTTGAAAAGCTCCCCTATTCCAGCGGACTTCCCAGAAATATTACCCAGTGCCTGGAGGATTATGATATTCCGCTGTACCTCAGCCGTACAGTGGTGCAGATCCACGGCAAGGACCGTCTCACCGGCGTTACTACCGCATCCGTTGACGAAAAGGGAAGCGTGATCCCCGGCACGGAGAAATACGTGGAGTGCGATACGCTGATTCTTTCCGTTGGACTGATTCCGGAGAATGAACTGACCATCGGCGCTGGCATCGAGATGGATCCCGTCACCGGCGGTGCGCTGGTTGACGAAAGTATGATGACCTCGGCGGATGGCGTTTTCGCCTGCGGCAACGCACTGCACGTACACGATCTGGTGGATTACGTGTCCGAGGAAGCTGCTGCCGCCGCCAAAGGCGCTGCCGAGTATATCGAAAATGGTGTACGCCGCCCGGCAGATGTGCCGGTTTCCGTCACCGACGGTATCCGCTATGTGCTGCCCCGGAAGATCAGCTGCGACAGGGACGTGACCATCTCCATGCGTGTATCCCGCCCGGACAGAAACAAATCGATTGCCGTGTACGCCGGCAATACGCTGATTAAAAAGATAAAGCATGCAAAACTGAACCCGGCGGAAATGATCCGGATGAAACTGGACGCCGAAGCGATAAAGAACGGGAAAGAAACGGGACTGGAGGTGCGGATCCTTGGCTGAGATCATTACGAGAACGTGTATCGTCTGCCCAAATGGGTGTGAACTGAAAATCACCGTGGGGGACGAAATCAAAGTAGAGGGGGCAACCTGTCCCCGGGGCGTGACCTACGGCACGAACGAGGTCACAAACCCCATGCGGTCGCTGACTACCACCGTGAAAGTAACTGGCGGAGAATTGCCCCTTGTTTCCGTCCGTACTGACGGCGTGATCCCAAAAGGTATGCTGAAGGATGCGGTGAAGGAACTGTCGAAGATCACCGTCACCGCCCCCGTCACGATCGGGCAGGTGGTGTGTGCGGATTTGCTCGGTACCGGCGTCGCCGTAAAGGCGAGCAAGAATGTGGAGCAAAAATAACAAAAAAGAGCTGCCTGGGGCAGCTCTTTTTTTCGTTTTATGCCGGGAATTCCGCCTTGCCGCGGAAGATGGCGTACAGCTTCGGTACGTCAAAGTAATCGAATATGCCGTCGCGGTTGATGTCCGTGATGATCCACGGATCCAGCACAGCCTTGCCGCGGAATGTGGCGTACAGCTTGGAAACGTCGAAGTAGTCGAAGATCCGGTCGCCGTTCACGTCGCCGGGAATCTGATCGGTGATCTGCAATGTTGCATACTCGTATGCAACGTTCGTGATCCGGTCACCCGCATCGTTGGAAATACCTACGTTTGTGAGTGCCAGTTCCATCTCGCCCAACGCCGCATCGGCGGCCACTTCGGCGGTGACGGTGACGATAATTTCCTTTTCGGCATCCGATTTGCCAAGACCGCCCAGCACGGATACCATGTAGGAATCGCCCATGGCATCTACGTTGATGCTGCTGTTGGCAGGGGTGATGTTCGTAATCGTCATGCCGGTGGGGGCCGTTACGTTAAAGCAGTAGCCGTCGTAGGTTCCGGCGAGGGATACGGTGTAGGTGAACGAGGAGCCCTGCACGTCGATAGAGGGAGCATCGGTGGAGAGAGTGACGACGGGCACGACGGGAGCAGGGGCGTTTACCGTTACCACGCAGGTATCCGTATATCCGCCGTCGGCAGTGGTTGCGGTGACGGTCGCCGTGCCGGGGGTGAGAGCGGTAACCGTTCCGCCGGATACTTTGGCCACCGTTTCATCGGAGGAGGTCCACGCAACCGCCTTGTTGTCTGCATCTGCCGGCAGAACCGTGGCGGTCAGCGTGCCGGTTTCGCCTGCGGTCAGCGTGAGGGATTCTTTATCCAGGGCAACACCGGTTACAGACACGCCGGACAGGGCATAAAAGTTGATGCCGTTGTTTTTCGCATATGACTCTGCTGTTGTACCAGCATAGCCGTAAATCGTCAGTTTGGGACAGGCAATAAATGCCCGATTGAAAGACCGGACGCTTGCCGGAATAATCGCACTTGTAAGACTTGTACAATATTGAAATGCACAGTCACCAATGGATGACACACCGACAGGTATAGTAATGCTCGCGAGGCTACTACAGTCGGAAAAAGCTCTATTCTCTATAGAAATAACACTGTCTGATATCGTGATGCTTATAAGGCTCTTGCACTCTGTAAACATATATTCTCTAATAGATGTCACGCCCTCTGGAATGGTGATACTGGTAAGTTTGCTGCATCCCCGGAAAGCAGAAGCCCCGATGGACGTCAAACTCTCCGGCAGGGTGATGCTGGTGAGAGCGGTACACAAGTAGAAAGCACTATCCCCGATGGACGTCAAACTCTCCGGCAAGGTTACGCTTGCGAGGCAGTAGCAGTTGTAGAAAGCACTATCCCCGATGGACGTTACGCCCTCCGGTATGGTGATGCTTGCAAGGCTGTTGCAGTTGGAGAAAGCCCGCTCCCCGATGGATGTAACACCCGTCGGCAGCACAATCTCCGTCAGAATATCACAGTTATAAAACGCACTTGCCAAAACAGTTGTTACACCGTCCGGCACTGCATATACCGTATCCGCTTTGCCCGCGGGATAGGCAATGAGCGTTTCCCCGCCCTTCGTAAACAGCACACCGTCGATGCTCTGGTAATTGGGGTTATCCCCATCCACCGTAATGGCAGTCAGTTTATTGCAGTCCGAAAACACGCCCTTGCCGATAGAAGTGACAGTCGCGGGCACGAACACAGAGGTGATACCATCACAGTTGGAAAACACATTATTCTGAATGGCAAAAACCGTATTGCCGCCCAGTGCGGCGGGAATGATCACATCGCCGGCGGCAGAGGCACTGAAGCCGGTAATAATCGCCGTGCCGTTCTCCTCAAGATAGGTAAAATCCCCCTCCGTTGCAATAGAGACTGCACTTACCCCCACGGCAAGCAGAGCACACAGAGCCAGTGCCATGGCAAAGGCGAGCAATAGTTTCTTTTTCATAATGTCCTCCCTAAATGGGTACAAACATTCATGGTACTATTCTACCACCGGCGGGAATTTTTGTCAAGGGAAAATGGCGGGAGGAGCCTCCCCACACAACAAAAAATCGTCCCTGCCTTGCGGCGGGGACGATTTTTGTTACTCAAGAATTACAGACCCTTCTTGTTGCGTTCGATGTGCTCGATCTCGCTTTCGTTGATGGTGCAAACGTGACCTGCGATGGGCATGATCTTCTGGCAGATAACGTCTACGATACCCTCAGCCTGCGGGAAGAAGTACTTCTCAAGCTCAAATGCGGGGGTGATCCAGTTGCGGGAACCGAATACAACCGGCGGTGCATCCAGGTAATCGAATGCCATTTCAGCGATGTTGGAAGCCATATCACGCATTACGGAGTTGCGGTCTACAGCGTCGCCAACGATCACGATACGGCCGGTCTTCTTCACGCTCTCCAGTACCTTGTCATAGTTGAACGGTACGATGGAGCGGGAGTCGATAACCTCAGCGGAGATGCCGTACTTCTCTTCGAGAATCTTAGCGGCCTCCATAGCACGGTACAGAACGGCACCGATGGTGAGGATGGTTACGTCCTTACCTTCACGCTTCACGTCGGGTTCACCGAAGGGAACCTCGTAGTACTCGGTGGGAACGCCTTCCTTATGGAATTCTTCGCCCTTATCGTAGATACGCTGGGACTCGAAGAAGATAACGGGGTCAGTGCCGGCAAGAGCGGCGTTCATGAGACCCTTTGCGTCGTACGGCGTGGAGGGGAAGCATACCTTCAGACCCGGGATGTGTGCGGTCAGTGCGGTCCAGTCCTGAGAGTGCTGTGCACCGTACTTGGAACCGACGGATACGCGGATAACCACGGGCATCTTCAGGATACCGGCGGACATGGACTGCCACTTGGA
>JAZQDY010000150.1:0-15845 GCA_045547015.1 Eubacteriales bacterium
TCGTTTCTGCAAATCCCCAAAATCTCACTGATATATTATCCTTATGAAGCCGCGGAGCAATCCGCGGCTATCTTTGTATCTGTGAGGTTCTATATGAAAAGTATCAAGGTTCTTGTGGTAGCACCGGGTGAAATCAAAAGAGGAGGATCCCTGTCATTTGCCGTATGATTTGAATGCACGCGGCGTGCAGCCGAAGTGTTTTTTCACTACTCTCGCAAAATATTTTGTATCGTTGAATCCGCTTTTTTCCGCCGCTTCGCAGATATGTACCCCGCAGGCAATCATATTCCGCGCACACTCAAGCCGCAGCTGCGTAATATATTCGGTGGGTGTTTTCTCATAATGATTCCGGAACAGAGTCCGCAGTTTCGTAGCGCTGATTCCCACGTGCCGGCAAATCCTTTGGACGCTTAGATCACCGTCCGTGTAATGGGTGTTGATATAGGAAATCGTACGCAGAAAAACGTCGGGCATTTGGACGGCCGCGGCCGTTTCACTGAGATTGCCCAGAATCGAATACAGCCGGGCGCGCACATATGCCTCATAGCCGGGCTTTTTCTCCTGCCACAGCCTATGCGCACGCAAAAATTCCTCATGGATAGTCTCTTTATTGGTAGGAGTGTATACCTCCGGCGCCACATCGTTCAGAATGGTTTCAAAATGGACAACTATCATCTCTGTATCAGAATATTCTGCCGTGTAGCTTACTCCCTGCGGCAGGTAGATGATATCATTTTCGCTTACAAAATGGGTTTTGCTGTTTGCGGTAATCTCTGCCGTTCCCTTCATTCGGAATGCGAGCGCAGAAAACGTTCTGGGGGCAACCTCAACCCGGCAGCTTTTCCATTCCAGTCGCTCCACGCCTGTAATATAGGTTATGGGGTTTTTACATTTACAGATCATTTTGTTCACCTCTTCTCTATTATACAGCGGTTTTTGCACATTTTCAATGATGAAAAATCCACCTTTTGTGTTGTTTTGTGAGTTTTCTTTTCTTTTTGTTTTGATTATAATAAACAAGAGGTGATAGAATGAATACTTTTTATACGTTGGCCATGAAGACAACTGCGCTTGCATATACGAAGATGAATAACGGTACGGTAAAAAAACTGTGGAAAAGCTTTTGCCTTACGGAAGGAGAGCTGACCGTCATACCCTGTGAGGAATTCGTGTTTCGCATAGGGGACACACCCATCCCGGATTTGCCGACGGGGAAGGAGTACGCTTTGTGTGTGGATTCCCGTGGGGTGTCCGTGGTCGGCTGGGACTACGGCGGATTGATGCGCGGCTTTTTCGCCCTGCTGATGAAAATCGAGCAGCAGGACGGCGCATTTGTATTGGCACACACACAGCAGCAAAGTGATTACATATTGCAGAACCGCATGATACATATCTGCGTGTTCCCGGAAAACGATCTGTATTTTATAAAAAAACTGATCCGCCTTTCGGCACTGTGCCAGTACACACATATCGTCATTGAATTCTGGGGGATGCTGGCCTACAACTGCCTGCAAGAACTGTCCTGGCCGCATGCCTTCACAAAGGCAGAGGCAAAAGATCTGATCCGCGAATGCCGGGAGATGGGAATCGAGCCGATTCCCATGTTCAATCAACTGGGGCATGCAACGGCATGCCGACTTTGCTACGGAAAGCACGTGGTACTGGATCAGAATCCGACACTGCAATATCTGTTCACGCCGGACGGCTGGGCATGGGATATCCGCTCGGCACAAGTGAAGAAACTCCTCAGAAACGTGCGCGGCGAGCTGTACGATCTGTTTGGCGAAGGCACCTATATGCATGCGGGCTGTGATGAGGCATATTTTATTTCTCAAAATCCCTCGTATCGGAAGGATCTGCCCGCCTATCTCCGCGATCTCACCGGTGAGATCGAGAGCGAAGGCAGACGGACGATGCTGTGGATGGACATGCTTCTCGAAAAAGATGCCTTTAAGGACTGCTACAGCGTGGGTGAGGCGGACGAGGTAGAAGCACTCCGAAAGGCTACTGCAAAATCCACCGTGTTCGTGGATTGGCAATATGCTTGCCGTGATGTTCCGGTTCCGTCCCTTTTGTCCCTGAAGGATTGCGGAAGAGACGTGATAGGCGCTCCCTGGACCGTTCCCGAAAATTACCGTGCTCACACAGAGACGGTGCGGCAACATGGGATGCATGGCGTTATGCTCACCACATGGCATACCCTTAGACAGTATATGTACGAGATTCTGGGCTTTGCAAAGCAGTTCGGCGCATCCACGTTTTTCTGGTCCGCTTTCAGCGGTCTCAACGAGGAAACGGCAACTCTGCTCCGCCGTGTAAGCTTTGAAGGAAATTCTTACAGCGACAGCGGCTGGTCCAAAGCCCAGATAGAATTCTGATATGACCGCGCTTTTGTATATCATGAACGTGCTGTGCTCGGCCGGACAGTCCGCCCTCGGGAAAGCCTATGCCAAACACGGCGGCGATTCCTTTACGTTCAATATAAGCAAAGCGGCAGCTGGTACGCTGCTGTTTCTGCTCGTTGGTCTGCTGTTCGGTTTTTCCTTCCACATGCCTACGGTGTGCTTTGGTCTTGCTTACGGTGCCGTGTTGTGCCTGTCCATGCATACGGGATTCAAGGCACTCTCCCTCGGACCTATGGCGCTGACCAGCGTGATCGCGTCCTTTTCGCTTTTGATTCCCTTCGGTGTGGGCATCTTCCTTTGGCATGAACCGATGACCGTATGGAAGGGGACGGGACTCGCCCTTCTGCTTCTCGCCATCTGGCTGGTAAATGCAAAGAGGGAATCCGGTTTTTCGGTGAAGTGGCTGTTCTATGCGGGAATGACCATGCTGACCAACGGTGCTTGCGCTGTGATTCAGAAGATGCACCAGATGCGGTTTCCGGGACAGTACCGCACGGAGTTTATGTTCTGGGCGCTTTTGTGTGTGCTTTTACTCCTTTCTGCCGGCACGCTTGCCAAAGGGAAAGAGACACACCCCTGCAAAGCCAGTCTGCCCGGCTCCGTTTCCGGTATCATGAACTGCGCGGCCAATTACATTGTGCTGTATCTTTCCGCTACGGAAAATGCCTCTGTGATCTTTCCCATCCTTTCTGCCGCTAATATAATGACCGTATTTGTCATCGGCATTTTTGTATTCGGGGAGAAACTGAAAAAACTGCAGCTTTGTGGATTGTTGACCGGTGTGATTGCCGTTGTTTTTCTGAAACTGTAGCACAAACAGATAAAAAACTTTTATAAAAATAAAGAAAAGAGGTTTTTTTATGAAACGATTGATTGCTGCTTTTTTGCTTACCGCGATGCTTTGCCCTCTGTTTGCCGCCTGCAACAAAACACCTGAAACGCCGGATACCGGCACGACCGAGTCCGCGGTTACCGATCCCGCAGAAACGCTGGATCCGAACGACCGTAAGAACGCCCAAGACAGCCTCCCCACTGAATTCAACATGAACGGCGAAACGGTGGGTGTCCTCACACGCAACACTTACCGCAAGATCGACTGGGACGGCGGTGCCGCCGTGGATTCCGATGTTTTGGCACAGGCGGTCTACAACCGCACCCAGGCGGTGCAGGAAAGACTCGGCCTGACCTTTGCGCTGACCGATCTGGAGATGGGCTATGAGGATTACGGTGCCGCCATTCAGGAAAACATCATGGCAGGAGACGACACCTGGCAGATCATCCTGGCGGCGGGCAATGCTTCCATCCGAATGGGCAACGACCACCTGTTTTTGGACGTGAGTGAAAATCCCTATCTGGATTTCGAGAGAGAATGGTGGGCAGGAGATCTGATGGAGAATATGTCCATCGATGGAAAGACGATCCGCTACATGGTGGGCGATGCCGTCATGAATACCTACTACTGGGCGTACGTCACCTTCTTCAACAAGCGGATCTACGAGGACAACTTCGGCGATCCGGATGAACTGTACAAAAAGGCGATCGGCAACGACTGGTTCTACGACGATCTGATGGAAATGTCCGAGGCGGCGTATAACGACGTAAACGGCGACGGCAAGATGGACGAGGACGACACGTTCGGTATGTTCTTCGACAACCAGTGGATCCTCTCTTATATGCAGGACGCCTCCGGTCTGAAAACCGTCGAGCGGGATGAAAACGGCTATCCCGTGCTGGCACACGATACGGACCGCGGCATGGAGATTCTGGACAAATTCTATACTCTGCTCTACGATACGCCCGGCGTGGATGCTGATTTGAATCTGTGGGGCGGCGGGGAAAGGTTCACCGAGTGTGCCGTTCTGTTCCACATGACCAGCCTCAATCATGCCTCGGACGATGATGCCTTCCGCAATATGGCGGACGACTACGGCATTCTGCCCATGCCCCGTGTGGATGAAAAGCAGGAATCCTACATCGCGCCCATCACCACCTCCGCCACCTTTATCACCATCCCGAAAACCTGCACGGACGAGCGCATCGGCGGCGTGATTGAGGCACTTTCCTCCGAATCCTATCGCAGTGTGGTGGAGGTGTTCTATGAATCTGCGCTGAAGATGAAATATTCCCGGGACGCGTACTCCGGACAGTGCATCGATATCGTGAAGAACTGCCTGTTCAAGACCTTCCTCGGTGAGTATTCCGCCCGTATCGGCGGTACGTATTTCTTCACCACCGCCCTTGTGGAGCAGAGCAAAAACTACGTTTCCCGTTACACCGCCATGGTGGACTCCACCAATAAGAAGATCGTGGATACTATCGACGCCATTATAAAGGCATCCGAATAATTCAGAAACACAGCGGAGGTATATCCTGTGACCGCTCTCAGACAAATCCTGATTCCCCTGCCGAAGAAAGCCGAGCAGACCGAGGTGGTGATTATCGCCGCTCCCTTTTGCAAGCGAGCTGTTTACTTAGGATTCTTATGAGATAATTGATCCACTTGATGAAGAATGGCAAATCATCTTCAAAAATGCTTATTTGGTGCTGAAAGAATTTGTAGATTTGAACATTTCTCAAATAGATGGAGAATAAACGTTTTACATTGTATAATCTCTTGGACAACACTGCTTTCCTTCAAGGTAACTTTCAGGTTACCGCCCTGTCCGCACTGGCAACGCTTAACCTACACCAGCGCATGCAAAACCCGTACCCACCTGTGCTAAAAATACGTATATTTCACGTGAGAATCTCCTTGCAGCACAAGGCAAAAACACAATCGTGCGTTTTTGGGGGAATAAAGACGCATAAAAACACATAAAAACACAGCCGATGGATCTCCTTACCAAAAGCTGTGCGTACCTGTTTCAGGCTCAATTTCCATTCTTTTGATTCATTTTACAGTGTAAGGCAGTTCTTGCCATCACAAAGCAATACGCCGCCTGGCAAGGATAAGCTTGCTAAGCGGCGTATTCTTTTGATTTTATCAAAACCTTGATAATGAATGGCTACACCGTACGGAAAAGATACAGCGTTCCCTACTCTCCTCGCTTTTTACGCCACTCATCCGCAAGCAATTGCGCTTCTTCCACCGCTTTTATAAATCTCGGATCATCCATGACTGTTTCAAAGCCGCCAACCAAACCTGAATCTTCAGTCAATGTATGATACAGAAAAGGAGCGTTCTGCATATAGTACGAGGATGCCTCGAATTCCATCGTAAAACTGTCACTTAATCCGGAAACAGTATATTTCTTCACAGCGATATCTCCGAAGAAGCCCGGTGCACCCAAGGATAGGGGAACACCGTCCGGAAGATCAAAGTATTTTTTGTATGCGCTCATGGATTCCTCAAAAAGTATGAATCCCTCTTCGATATGCCCCACGCCGAAAAGCCCCGCTGCATTCTTCATAGTGATATAAGCATACTTGCATAGCCATCCGTCGGGAATATCACCTTTTTCTCCGAATGTTTGTATCAGTTTTCTTAAATATCCATAATGCTCGATAGCTTCTTCGGGGCTCCCCATAGGTTCAACTGTTTTTGCCACGACATAAAGCATCAGACTAAGATTGTTTTTATACCTCTGTTGCCTCGTTTCCTCATGTTTCCCTTTATTCAGCAATCTCTCTTCAAGAACCTCGCCGCGGATATAACCGTACAGTTTGGGATTCATATTAAGCCAACGGTCTGCCTCATCGTCTTCCGCCCATCTGCTCATTGCGGCAACCGCATTAAACCGAATATTACTGTCTGTGCATTTTTCAATAATTCTCGTACAAGCTTCGCGCATCAGAGAAAAGTATTCTTTGGTGTTTGCAAAGCCCCAATCCGACAATACTTCAATGAGAGTATCGGCAATTTCATATTTTTCAGGATATTTGTGATAATATTCTGTGGCAAGCTTCAATTTTCCTGATTTATCAAGTCTCCAGAATTTCTCGTAAAAGTTTTTGATGTCCTCTCTTACTCCGATCTCATCATTCCCCATCAGTTCATCGATGGAAATACCAAGTGCATGTGAGATACCGGGAAGAAGTGTGATATCCGGATAGCCGACTTCCCGCTCCCAACCCGAAACGGCTTGTGCGGAAATACCGATCTGATTAGCAAGCTGTTCCTGAGTCATATTCTTCTGTTTTCTGTAATAGCTTATTTTTTCGCCTATGAGAAGTTTCATACTGCGTTTCTCCTTTATGATTTAGTATCGCAGGCCCCCGATCTGTACTTATTATACAGCACACTTAAGATACAGTCAATAACGCCGTTTCGTAGAGAAACTAAAGAAGCCCTTTAATTATCAAATGAACCCTTTACAAGTATAAAGAGTAGTTTGCAAAGTGGCTTGCCAAACAGACTATTCAAATTTATTGCAGACACGGGTTCGTTTCACTCAAAAGGGCAAAATCGGCAGATTGCATCTTTTTTATTCACTCAAAAATCGATTTTTGGAAAAGTGAGAAAAACAGAGATAAAACGAGAAAAACGCAGGAAAACCTGCGTTTTTCGGTGTGCATCTTTTTTGTACGCACTACGTGGTGGAGGCGAGGGGAATCGGTCTCGCCTGCGGGTTCGGTTAGGGGCGGCTCTGACTGCCACCGGCAGTCATTCACTACCGCCCCGTTCGATTCCCTGCATTTTAACGAAAAGAACAACAAGCATCACGAGGATGCTTGTTTTTCTTTTGGTGGAGGCGAGGGGAATCGAACCCCTGTCCGAAAAGCTCTTGACGCAACTTTCTCCGGGTGCAGCGTATCTTTTGTATTTCCCGGAAGCACCGCCGGTACGCAGGCTATGCTTCGCGGTAGCTCTTTAATGCATGACCGTTACAAAAGCGAAATCACGGTCCACGTTCGCTGCTGATTTGACGCCCGGGCAGAGCCGCAGCATTCCCTGCGCGGACGAGGCGGCTTAAAGCCGCGGTAGCTTATGCAGCTACGAGTTCGCTATTGTTAGCGTTTAATTTAAGGCGGGGATGATTAAAGAGGTTCCCCAACCTCTACCCGCTTATCACGTCTCAAAATCCCCGTCGAAACCTTTACGCCCCCATAACAACATATTTTTTAGACAATTGCGCAACATTGGAACAATTTCTGCATTTGCAGAAATCCTTCACTCATCCCGTCCACGGGACTTAGCATACCGCTCAATATCCCGGTTTGCCTGGCGTTTTGCGTCGGATTCCCGCTTGTCGTAGAGCTTTTTACCGCGGCACAGACCGACTTCCACTTTCACGTTGGAGTCTTTGAAGTACAAGGACAGCGGCACCAGGGTATATCCCTCGCGCCCTACCAGCCCATGCAGCTTCATAATCTCCCGCTTGTGCATGAGGAGTTTGCGGTCACGTTCCGGCTCCCGGTTGAACAGGTTGCCCTTCTCATAGGGAGAGATATGTGCACCGGTGAGATAGAGTTCACCGCCGCGCACTTCGCACCAGGAATCCTTCAGATTTACCTGACCGGCACGTAAGCTTTTCACTTCCGTGCCGAAGAGTGCGATGCCGGCCTCGTACGTTTCATCCACGAAATACTCATGCCGTGCCTTTCGGTTCAGAGCAATGATCTTCCGTCCTTCTTTTTCAGCCATGATCGCACCTCCTTTGTCAGTCGTTTTATTATTATACCCGATTTTTCCCCCGATAGCAAGAGGTCGGAGGGAGTGTTAACAAAAAGTTATCCGTTTTTTCTGCTGCGGCTATTATACTGCATCGGAAAAGAACCGAAGCAGATCCTCATCTTCCATTATCCGAATCCGAAGCGGGCGGAGATGGCGGGCACCGCAGACGGCGAGGACGTAGTCCGCCCCCACGTACTCCGCCAGATAGGGACGCAGTGCGTGATCGCATACGTCCGGCAGTTTGACGCCGGAAAAGAAGCCGGTTCCGTTCCGTTTGAGAATGGCTTCCTTTGCGGTCCAGATGCGGTAGAAATCCAGCACCGGATCCCGGCTTTCCCGGATCACTTCTTTTTCCGCTTTGGAAAAGTAATGATTGGCGATATTCAGATTGACCGATCGCCGGTATTCGATATCCACACCTACCGGTGCCGGACCTGCGGCGTAGGCAATATAGTGAGAGGTGTGGGAGACGGAAAAATGCATACCGTCGGGACGCAGAAGATGGGGCTTTCCGTAATCGTTGTATGTGACGGAGATTTCCTCACCGTCTGCCGCTTCCCGCCGGATCAGAAGTTCCGTAAGCAGAGACTGAATGCGGGCGTGCTCCGTGCGGTATCGTTCTGTTTTGGCACGTCGCTGCGGGGTTAGGAGAGGCAGAAAACGGGTGTAGTATTCCCAGTTGTAATCGCTGTTCGTGCGCAGAAGGGTAACTTCCATATTATACCTCCGTATAGTTTTCAAAATAAGCCGCGTCCTCTTCCGGAAGAAGGGACAACTGTTCCTCCAGGGGAAAGAAGAGATTGCATACGGGAAGCCCTTTTTTTTCTGCATAGCGAACGGTAGCGGCGGTGCCGCCGTGAGGGGTGCCGTTGTGATAGGCGATGCACCGTACGCTGTGATCCACCATGAATCGGTTGCGCCGCATCATGCAGTCGGGGGTGTATTCTTCCTGCAGACAAATATGGCCGTCTGCTTCGGCAAGTATACGTCGGTATACCTGCTGATCTTCGTGCTTCCACTTATCTGCCTGGCCGCGGCAGGGAACGGCAAGGATAGCGCGGATAAAAGGGAATTCCGCCCGGAGCGCCGTTACGGTTTTTTGTGCCAGCGTATCAAATCCCAAAGCCCCGCCGGTGATAAACAGGGAGAATCCGGCCAAAATGTAAGCACGGACAGCAGTCTCCAGCCGCGGCTGTACGATGCGGATCTCCTCTTCGGTCAGATGCCGGTGACCGGTAAAACAGACGGTTTCGGCACGGCTGCTGTGCAGAAGATTCTGGCAGGCAGTATTGGCTGCAATGTCCTCCTCAAGGGGAAGAGCAATTGCCGGCGTGAAGGCAAATTGTGTGTGTGCGGTTGACATCGCTTTCCCCCCTTCCTCGCAGCAGTGATTGTATCTGCATTCATTATAACACAATGACGAGAAAAGCACAATGGCTTTCGGGCTTTTTTCTGCCGGTGTTGTAAAAAAAATACGTATTTCTTCACATCCCTTGCATTGACAGTGAAAATGTGGTACAATAAACAAGTGTAGTTGTAAGCAGGGGAGAGACGCATGAAAAGGACGACGGATCCGGCACAGATGCTTCGCATCTGGACGCGCATTTCCTTACTGACCCAGTTGGGGCTGTCCGTGGTTACGCCGCCGATTTTGCTGATTCTCGGTGCACTATGGCTGCAGCGCCGCTTCGGCGCAGGAGATTGGGTTATTCTGTGCGCCATTCTGCTCGGTGTGTTCTCCGGTGTGTGCAGTGTGTTTTCCTTTGTGCGCCGGGAGGCTGTCCGGGAAGCGCGTCTTGCGGGAGAATCTGTCGGGGACAGCGCATCTGCTTTATCTGAAAAAGAAGGGAAAAAGGATACCGATGAAACTGCCGGTGCTTGATCCTGTTGTAAAAAAAGAAGTCCGTTTTATGGCGCTTGGCGCGTTCCTTTGCGCCGCGTTGGTGCAAGTCTGCTTTCTCGTACTTCGCCGCTGGGATTTTTCGGTGGCGCTGGGGGGTGTGATTGGCTGGGCTATGACCGTGCTGAATTTCTTTCTCATGAGCCTGGGCGTACAGCGTGCGGTAGCGGATCCTGATCCCCAGCATGCACAGCTGGTGATGAAGGCTTCTTATACCCGCCGTTCGCTGCTTCTTCTCGCCGTAATGGTGATTTCCTTCATGGTGGACGGCATTCACTGGGTGCCGGTGGTGGCTGCCGCCTTTTATCCGCCTGTTGTAATTTTTGCCCGTCAGTTTTTTGTGAAATACATTCTTAAAAAGCAGGACGAGCCTGTATCTGCCTCCGCCGAGCCGGTTTCCGATGAGGAGGACGGGGAGGAAGAGGACGAGTTTGAAAAGGTGATCGGCCGGTTTGCCGGCAAAATCGATACCGAATATTTGAAGAACACACCGGCGGACAATGTACAACCGCCGGAAAATCCGGAAGAAAAGGAGTGATGGCTCGTGGATATCAGTATAAACGGCGCACGGGTTTATTTTGAGATTCCGCTGTTCGGGGGCATTCCCGTTACGGCGACGCAGGTCAATTCCATTCTGGTCATTCTTGCTATTACAGCAGTCTGCATGTGGCTGACACACGATCTGAAGGTTCGCGACGTGTCCAAACGGCAGGTGGTAGCGGAATGGATTGTGGAGAAAGTGACGGGACTGGTGGACGCCAATATGGGCGTTAAGTTCCGCTCGTTCATTCCGATGATCGCGGCAATCCTTGCTCTTTCAGCCTGCTCGTCCCTGTTGGCGCTTTTGGGAATGTACGCGCCCACGGCGGATTTGAATACGGTTCTCGGCTGGGCGCTGTTTGTGTTTGCGCTGATTACCTATTATAAGATCAAAACCAACGGTTTTGTGGGATATCTGAAGAGCTTTACCGGTCCCGTCGTTGTGTTTACGCCGTTCAATATACTGGGCGAGATCGCCACGCCGGTTTCCATGGCGTTCCGTCATTTCGGCAACGTGGTGTCCGGTTCGGTTATCTCCGCGCTGGTCTATGCGGCACTGGCTGCACTGTCCAATCTGCTGTTCGGCTGGCTGCCGGGACTGCTCGGCAAAATCCCCTTTCTGCAGGTGGGTATCCCTGCAGTATTGTCTGTCTATTTTGATGTGTTCTCCTCCTGCATTCAGGCATTCATTTTCGCTATGCTGACCATGCTGTATATTGCATCGGCGGCAACCCCCGAGGAGGAATAATACTTTATTAAGTCGTAGGGAAGTTGTCCTCCTCGTCGAGTTCGCCATGGGCGAACTCGGAAAGTCTTGCAAAATGGGGCCTTACCATTTTGCATCGGCTTTGCCGACCAACTTTTTCCGAATTTCAGCTTGAATCAACCGAAGAATAATCCCGTAAAACGGATTTTCGATAAATCACGAAAACAAAATCACACATACAAAGGAGAAAAGGAGTATGGAAAACATGGGAAGTCTTGAAATGGCAAAAGCAATTATCATGGGCGGATGCGCTATCGGCGCAGGTCTTGCTTTGATTGCGGGTATCGGCCCGGGTATCGGTGAGGGCTATGCGGTAGGTAAAGCCTGCGAGGCGATCGGCCGTCAGCCCGAGTGCAAGGGATCTGTTACCTCTACCATGATCCTCGGTTGTGCAATCTCGGAAACTACCGGTATTTACGGCTTCGTTACCGGTCTGCTTCTGATTTTCCTGGCACCCAATATCTTCCTCGGCAAGCTGTAATAAACCGCCGGGCAACCGGTATGGAAGATTCTTAGGAGAATAGGAATGAATACAGAATATCTTGAACTGATATCGCTGAATATCTGGCACGTTGCCGCCGCCATTCTCAATCTTCTGATTCTCGTCTGGGTTATGAAAAAATTCCTCTTTGCGCCGGTGCAGAAGATTCTTGCCGAGCGGCAGAGTCAGGTGGACTTGCTGTATTCCGATGCCGAAAAGGCAAAGGACGAGGCGGAGGCAGACCGGACCGTCTATGAGGAAAAGATGGCAAATGCGGATCGGGAGGCGGAGGATGTTTTGCGCCGCGCCGCCGTGCGTGCCGACCAGATCAGCGATGAGATTCTGGCAGACGCCAACAGAAAAGCTGCGGAAAAGCTGAAAAAAGCAGATGCTGATATCGCCCAGGAAAAAAAGAAAGCCATAAACGAAATCAAAGACGAGATCTCCGGAATGTCCATGGATATTGCGGAGGCGGTTGTCGGCCGTGAGATCAAGGAGTCCGATCACAAAAAGCTGATCGACACCTTTATCGACAGTCTGTGAGGCTATCATGAGCGACGTTATCAAAGAATACGGCCGTGCCCTTGTGGAACTTGCCGTAGAGGAGGGCATTGCCGACGGGATGCTTTATGAGACGCGTGCCGTGTGGCGGGTCTTTGCGGAGAACGCAGGGTACGGACGGCTTCTGTCCGATCCGCAGATTCCCAAAAAGGAGCGGCTGGCCCTTATCGGAGAAGCCTTTTCTCCCCTTTGCCATCCGCATCTCGTGAATTTTTTGAAAATGGTCACGGAGAGAGGATACGCACGATATATTCCGGCACTGATGCGTGAATATGAGCGGCTGTACTGCGAAGAGTACGGCATCGTGACGGCGGTGGTTTCTTCCGCCGTTCCGCTGACCGAAGAGCAGAAACGCCGTCTTACAGACAAGGTGACAGATATCACCGGGCGGATGGTTTCCCTCCGCTGTGAGGTGGATCCTGCCTTGATCGGCGGCGTGCGTCTCAGCGTGCAGAATACCCTGTTTGAGGGATCCGTCCGTGCCAGACTGGACGAGCTTAGGGGAAAGCTGAAAACCCTTACTATCTGACATTTAATAACTCATTCAAATCAAAAAGCAGAGAGGACGTAACATCATGGATCTTCGTCCCGAAGAGATCAGCAGTATTATCAAACAGCAGATCAAAAATTATGAAAATAAAACAAGCGATTCCGAGACCGGTACGGTTATCACCGTAGGTGACGGTATCGCTACCGCCTTTGGCCTGGAAAACTGCATGGCGAACGAGCTTTTGACGTTTGATGGCGGCGAGTACGGCATGGCGATGAACCTGGAGGAGAGCACCGTTTCCATCGTGCTGCTCACCAACTCCGACAATATCCGGGAGGGTACGCGTGTACACCGTACCGGGCGAGTTGTTTCCGTGCCTGTGGGCGAGGCGCTGCTCGGACGCATCGTGGATGCACTGGGCAATCCCATCGACGGACGGGGCCCCCACGGCTGCACCGAGACCCGACCCATCGAAAGAGAAGCCCCGGGTATTATCAAAAGAAAAAGCGTCAGCGTGCCGCTGCAGACCGGTATCAAGGCTATCGACTCCATGGTGCCTATCGGCCGGGGACAGCGTGAGCTGATTATTGGTGACCGCCAGACCGGTAAGACCACCGTGGCCATCGACACTATTCTGAATCAGCGGGATACGGGCGTGCTTTGCGTGTACGTTGCTATCGGTCAGAAGAACTCTACCGTGGCCCAGCTGGCGGAAACGCTCCGTGCCGCCGGTGCGGATGCCTATACCATTATCGTGTCCGCTTCCGCCTCGGAAACGGCACCGCTGCAGTATATTGCCCCCTACGCGGGCTGTGCTATGGCGGAATATTTCATGGAGCAGGGACGGGACGTGCTGATCGTGTACGACGATCTGTCCAAGCACGCCGTGGCATACCGCGCTTTGTCCCTGCTGATCCGCCGTCCCCCGGGACGGGAAGCGTATCCCGGTGACGTATTCTATCTGCACAGCCGCCTTCTTGAGCGTGCGGCGCGGGTTGCCCCCGAATACGGCGGCGGGTCCATTACCGCTTTGCCTATTATCGAAACCCAGGCGGGCGACGTTTCCGCCTATATTCCCACCAACGTGATCTCCATCACCGACGGTCAGATCTATCTGGAGACGGAGCTGTTCCACGCCGGCGTTATCCCGGCGGTGAACCCGGGTATCTCCGTGTCCCGCGTAGGCGGCTCGGCACAGATCAAGGCGATGAAAAAGGTTGCCGGACGGCTGAAACTGATCTATTCCCAGTTCCGGGAGCTGCAGGCCTTCTCTCAGTTCGGCTCCGATCTGGATGCGGATACGAAGGCACGTCTGGCACAGGGTGAACGGATCGTGGAGATTCTGAAGCAGGACAAGAGTGCCCCCGTACCGGTGGAATATCAGGTGGCAGTGATTTACGCGGCCGTCGGCGGACTTCTGGATAAGGTCCCCGTTTCTGCCGTGCGCGATTACGAAAAGGGACTGCGGGAATATCTCCGTTCCCAGCAGCACGAGCTGATGAGTCGCATAAGAGAGACCGGTCTCCTTACCGACGAAGACAATACACTTCTTGGGGAAGCCCTTGCCGCCTATACGGCATCCTTCCTCGGTGAACGCTGAGGCTGCACGCTATGGGAGCCAATACGAAAGCGCTGAAAGCGCGTATCCGCAGCGTGGATTCCACCATGCATATCACAAAGGCCATGGAACTGGTTGCATCTTCCAAAATGAAGCGTGCCCGTGCCCGGATGGAGGGCAGCCGGTTTTACCGGACCGTTCTTGCTGAGGCTTTTGCCGATCTTGCCTCTTCCGACAGCGTATACGCCAGAGTCCGTGCGGATCTGCCGTCTTTGTATGTGGTCATTGCCGGTGACCGCGGCCTTGCGGGCGGATATAATACGAACGTATTCAAAACGGTTATGCATACTGTCCGTAAGGAGGATGTAATCCTCCCCATCGGACGGCGTGCCGCCGATTATTTTGCCCGCCGCGGTTACGCTTCCTTTGATGGAACTGCCTATTCCGCGGAAACCGTTACCTCTGCCGACTGTGCCCGGCTTGCCCGGGAGATCAAAGCCCGTTACGATGAGGGTGCGTTCGGTGCGGTGTACGTAGTATCCACGAAATTTGTATCCATGCTTTCCCAGGAGGCTGGCATACAGAAGCTGCTGCCGCTGGAGAAGCCGGCAGATGCCGATACCGCCGCGCCGGCAAGCGTTCTCTACGAACCGGATGCGGAAACGGTGCTTTCCGCCATCATCCCGGAATATATTGCCGGAACGGTGTACAGTGCCGCCGCAGAATCCTTTGCGGCTGAACTGGCTGCCCGCCGCTCCGCTATGGATACCGCCACCAAAAACGCCGCCGAAATGATCGATACGCTGAGTCTCCGCTACAACCGTGCCCGTCAGAGCGCTATCACGCAGGAGATCACGGAGATCGTTGCCGGTGCGCAGAAGTAACCGGGCGGCAGGAAAACGAAATCCTTTGCAAAAATCATACAGCACAGGAGTATTTGAACTATGAGTAAAGAACTTCATACCGGCGTCGTTACCCAGGTCATGGGACCGGTTATCGACGTACGGTTTCCCGAAGACCACCTGCCGGAGCTTCTGCACGCTCTCGAAATTCGGTTGGGCGATAAAACACTCACCGCCGAGGTGTCTCAGCACATCGGCGACGGCGTGGTGCGCTGTATCGCCATGAGCTCCACGGACGGTCTTGTACGCGGTGCGGAGGCCGTAGATACCGGACGGTGCATCTCCGTGCCAGTGGGCGAGGGCACTTTAGGCCGTATCTTCAACGTGCTGGGTGAGCCTGTGGATGACAAACCCGCACCGGAGACGGAAGAAAGATGGGAAATCCACCGTCCGGCTCCCGCATACGACGAGCAGAGCACTTCTACTGAGATTCTGGAAACGGGTATCAAGGTTATCGATCTGATCTGCCCCTATACCAAGGGCGGTAAGGCCGGTCTGTTCGGCGGTGCCGGCGTAGGCAAGAGGGTGCTGATTATGGAACTGAGCCATAACGTGGCTTCCCACCACGGCGGTATTTCCGTATTCACCGGTGTAGGCGAGCGTACCCGTGAGGGAAACGATCTGTATA
>JAZQDY010000151.1:0-17327 GCA_045547015.1 Eubacteriales bacterium
CGGAGGCGCCGCCGTCCTCGCCGCCATGTCCGGCATCCAGCACGATAACAGGCAGGGAAGGGACGGGTGATTCTGCCGCCGTATGTGCGGCGGGGGGGCCCATGACTTTTACAGCGGCGGCAAACAGTACCGCGGCGGAAAGAGCAAGCAGCAGAGAGAAAAAGAGAAAATCCGATACGCAGCGGCGGGGGAAAGTCGGTTTCATAAGCATACCTCCGTGAGACACGATTGCATTTATACCATCATACGCTGTGCGGTTGCGGAATATGAAACATGCAAATTCTCACAAAGATGTTGCTTTTCCCCTGATAGTGTGGTATAATGAACGACCCAAATTTCAGAAGCGGGAGGAGAACGGCATGGCAAAGCAGAATATATTCGATAATGCCATTTTTTTTGATGGATATAAAAAAATCAGAGATAACGAGGTAAATGCCAATAATTTGTTTGAAATTCCCGCGCTTCTCTCCATGATGCCTGATTTAAACGGGAAAAAGGTGCTGGATCTGGGATGCGGTTTTGGAGAGCATTGCAGGCTTTTTGCTGACTCCGGCGCAGAAAAGGTCGTGGGCATTGATATTTCAAAAAAGATGCTGGAGGTGGCAAAGCGGGAGAACAGCGATCCCAGAATTGTGTATATGAATATGCCGATGGAAGATATTGCGCAGCTCAATGCATCTTTTGACGTTGTGGTCAGTTCGCTGGCACTGCACTACGTGGAGGACTTTGCGGGCGTTGTGCAGAACGTATACTCCCTGCTTTTGCCGGATGGTGTGTTTATTTTCTCGCAGGAACATCCGCTTGTCACCTGCCATTCCGGCGGCAGCAGATGGACAAGAGATGAGAAGGGAGAAAAGAAATACGTGAATCTTTCCAATTACGGTATAGAGGGAGAACGGGTGTCTACGTGGTTTGTGGATAATATAAAAAAGTACCACAGAACCTTTTCCAGTATCGTAAACACGCTGCTGGAAGCGGGCTTTTCCGTAGAGCGTGTAATTGAACCTTTGCCTACTCCTGAATTGCTTGAAAGATATCCGGACTATGGAGATTTGCTGCATAAACCTGATTTTTTGCTTGTGAAAGTGAAAAAATAAAATTCCATACAGTTAACATAAGCACCCCGGCAGTTTTGAAAAACTGCCGGGGTGCTTTTCCGTATTATTTTTTCGTGCCTGTCGCTTTTTTGTTCTCCGTCTTTTTCAGTTTGAACAGAGAGGAAAGCTGCCACTGGCGAAGGCCCGCCCAGTAGCTGACAAAGCTGCCGAGAATCATGGGGAGCGGTGTCAGAAAATAACAGTACAATCTGTTTATCGTGAAAGCCTGAGCGATATTGGTGACAATGCCCGCATACTGTGCCTGCCAGAAAAACGTAAACGGATAGGAGATGGCAGACAGTTTCGCGGCAAAGGGCCAGCCGAAGGGACCGTCTGTGCTGCCGAGAACGGCACCGAGGGCGGTGCAGAGACAGCCGATAAGAATGCCGAGAGAGGCACCGATAATACCCATCCAAAGTCCGTTCAGGGGATTATACTTCGCACGTCCCGCATCGGCACGGATCCGGCTTTTCGCACCTTCCTCCCAGAGAACGGCGTGGTTCAGATACAGAAGAAAGCAAACAGAAAAAATGCTTGCCCACAGGTGCAGGGAGAGATTGTTGTCAGGGATGGCCAGCACCAGCATAACGGCAAAAAAGGCGGTGCCGAATTGATTAATAAACAGTTTTCGGATAGGGCGGGAATGTTCCCGGAGAAAATTCAGCATAAAGACGTGCGCGGCAGGCGCGCGATCCTTTCCAAGTTCATATAAGGTGTGTTTGCTTACTATATTGTATATAAAAAACGGCCATATTACAAGCAGAGCGGACGAAAGTTTACAATCTATCCATGAAAATCTAAATATTCGCTGTATAATAAAGAGAGAGAATAATGCCGGCGCGGAAAGGACGGATATATATGGCGATCATTCTGAGCGAGTATCCAAAACTGATTGTGGAATTTGCTTCGTACAAGCAGACGATTCAGGGGTGTTCCCCAAAAACAGTCAGCGAATACCTTTTTGATCTCCGCACGTTCTGCCGCTATCTGATCCTGACGCGGCGCGGCGACAAGCCCACGCCGGAAATTATGCGGGAGACGCCGTTTGCCCATCTGGAACTGGATTTTTTCGCTTCGGTGACCACATATGAAATTTATGAATTTATGCTGTACACCGACAGTACGCGCGGCAACGGGAACAGTGCCAAATCCCGTAAGCTGTGTGCCATACGGATGTTTTATAAATATCTTACCGTAAAACGGGGACTGCTGGAAAACAGCCCTGCCGCCAATATCGAATCGCCCAAGCAAAAGCGCCAGCTGCCAAAGCATTTGTCCGTGGAGGAAAGCGTGTCTCTGCTTACCTCCGTCCAGGAGGATACGGATTCCTCCTCCCGCGCCCGGGATTATGCGATTCTGACGCTGTTTCTCAACTGCGGGCTCCGTCTTTCCGAACTTTGCGGCATCCGGTTCGGAGATATGGATCCCCAGCTTCGCTCCATGCGCGTGACCGGTAAGGGTGCCAAGGAGCGGGTGGTATATCTGAACGATGCCTGTAAAGAGGCACTGACGGCATATCTGCCCATTCGCCGGGCGATGAAAGCAAAGCCCGGAGCGACGGATGCGCTGTTTATCAGCCGGCAGGGAAAACAGATCAGTGTGAAAACAGTGCAGTGGATGGTGAAAAAATATCTCACTGCCGCCGGGTTGGAATATAAGCATTATTCCACCCATAAGCTCCGCCATACAGCGGCGACGCTCATGTATCAGACGGGAAAGGTGGATATTCGCGTGCTGAAGGATATTCTGGGGCACGAACAGCTTACCACTACCCAGATCTATACCCACGTCAGCGATAAAGGCATGGAGAATGCCATGGCGGAAAATCCCCTGGCGGCCGTATCCATTCAGCCGAAAAAAAAGCGTCTTTCCGATGTGGAGGACACCGAAGAAGACGCCGATTCTTAAATTTGCATATCCCGTGCAGCTTTGAGAAGGGCTGCGGGATCGTTCGGCAGGTCGCCTGCGATTACCCGGGCGGTGAGTGCCGTGAGAATTTTGCCGAGATAAGGACCTTCTGCCGCTCCGGCGGCCAGGAGGTCTTTTCCGCTGATAGAGAGTGTAGCTGTGTTGTAGCAGGCACCCGGGCGGAACAGATCACGTACTGCGCTTTGTGCCTCGCCCAGCGAACTGTCCGCGGGACAGAGGATACGCCGGAACGTGAAATAGGTATTCGTTCCGTCCTTTCCGCATACGTCGGCAATGCGGCATAGAACTTCTTTTTGACGGAGATCTGCCTTTTTCAGACGCAGATAAGAGGCAGTCGTTTCGGCGGCTGCTTTCCCGAATCCATAGCGGAGCAGGTGCTTTTTGGCCGTCTCCGGCGGACAGTCGGAAAGCAGACAGAGCAGCCGTAATTCGGGAGAGTCTGCCCGGACAAACAGTGTTTCTGCCAGATCTGCCGTGCATCCCGGCAGAAGCCGCTCTGCGATATCGGCAAAATCCGTGAGAATCTTTCCGCAGTGGGGTGCTTTCAGAATGCCGCGCATCTCGTCTCCGATCCGCTCCGGGGCGATGGCGTCCAGAAGCGGCGCGCAATCGTGCATGGCGCGGGCAGTGGCCGGATCAATACGGAAATCATACCGGGCGGCAAACCGCATCCCCCGGAGAATCCGGAGGGCATCCTCCGAAAAACGCTTTTCCGGCTCGCCCACACAGCGGAGGATGCCGGCATTCAGATCGCTTTTTCCGCCGAATGGATCGATCAGCACATATCCTCCACCCGGGGCAGGGGCGGCCGCCATGGCGTTTACCGTAAAATCCCGGCGGGACAGATCATCGCTTATGTCGCTTACGAACGTTACCGTGTCCGGACGGCGGTGATCGGTATATGTTCCCTCCGTGCGGAACGTGGTTACTTCACAGGTGCTGCCGTCCAGTATCACGGTCACCGTGCCGTGCTTCAGCCCGTTGTCGGCACGGATAGAAAAAGGAGCGGATGAGAATATCTCAATCGTTTCCTTGGGGCGTGCGGAGGTAGTAATATCCCAGTCTGCCGGCGTGCGCCCCAAAAGGCTGTCGCGCACGCATCCGCCTACCGCATAGGCAGAGAATCCGGCGGCGGTCAGCCTTTCAATAATCAAGTTGGCATAGGGCGGAAATTCCATGCTTCGTCCTCCGTTTTATTTTTCTGCGAGAGGGATTTTTTCAATCAGTTCCTTCATCGACTGCCGGACTGAGGCGGGGGATTCAATATATATTTTTTCGCCGAATCCGGCAATCCAGGAGAGAAACTGGGGGCTTACAATGACCCTGACCGATACGGTAAAGGTGCCCTCTCCCGGAATCAGCCGGGTGTCCGTGCCGAACCGATCCAGAATCACGCCGGCAAGGGACGCATCGCAGCGGAGGGATACGAGCATTTCCTCCCCGCCGAACATGCCGAACACCTTGCGGGAGAATTCTCCGGTATCAAATTGGTCAAAGTGTTCAGTGCCCTCCCGGGGCGTTTCGGTAATGGCAATTTTCAGAATTTTATCTACGCGGAAATGCTTTACCATGCCGCTGGCCGATTCATAGGCAAGGAGATAGTAATTCTCGTCATCCCAGGTAAGCGCCCAGGGACTGACCGCGTACCGTTTGCCGCCGTGGCGCAGAACTCGCTGTTTGTGCATATTCCATTCAAAATACTGAAAGGTGATCTGCCGGTTTTCCTGCATGGCTTCGTGTATGTAATCCACCGTATAGTAAATGCTTTCATTCATTGTTTTTACCCGGTTGGCAACGTACACCTGCCGGGAAAGACGGCGCGCCTCGTGGACGCTGGTGAAGCCTTCCAGCTTGCGGATCAGCTCCGCACTTTTTTTATGGGTAATGAATTTGGAGGACTGCACCGCGTCCACCAGCAGTTTCAGCTCCGGCAGCTCCAGTGTCCGGGATGCTACAAAGTAGCCGGGAATCCGTCCCGGCGTTTTTTCAATGTCCATGCCGAAATCCCGGAGTGACTCCAGATCATCGTATATGCTCTTGCGCTCAGCAGTGATGCCGTATTCGCTGAGGGCGGAAAGAATATCCGCCATAGTCATGGCATGGGCATCGTCCGTGCGCTCTTCCAGAATTTTTTTCAGATACAGAAGCTTCAGCTTCTGCCGTTCGTTTTTCGGCATGATACGCTCCTTCGAAGAAAAAATGTTCGCTTTTGGTTGTGAGTCCGTTTTATAGGACAGATCGTGTGGTATCCTGTATATGCGGCAGGGGGAATACCGCCCGGCCTGTCCGCATATATTTCAAAAAAACGGAGGATACAAGATGAAAGCAAAGAAAGCGAACAGACGGGAAAATAACGAAATCCGCGGCACGGTTGTCTTTTTGGCGGCGGCGATACTTTCGTATCTGGTATTCGTCTGTGCGATAAAAGGATACAGCTTTGGTATGGTCGGCGTATTTCTGGCGGCAGTGCTGCTGTCTGCCTTGGCTGCTGTGGCTGCCGTGCGCCTGACGGAGTGATTTTTATGCAGAACAAAGGAATAAACATCCCGTCTGTATACCCATTATACCACACCTTTCGGCGTTCGTAAATGCCTTTAGGGCGAGCTTTTGGAAAAAAGTTCGCCCTAAATGTTTATTTGTACGGATTTTTTCACGGAATATGCATGGTATTTCCCGGAAACACTTGACAAATTCGGTTTTTTGATGTATAATCAATGCATATTGTTTGTGATTGATGAATATTTATTCAAGGAGATTTGCGGTGCAAACGAAAAAGAAATCGGTTTTTATTGACGGTCGGGAAGGAACTACCGGCCTTCGCATTTTTGAGCGGCTGGCGGATCGTGACGACATTGAAATGATCGTTCTGCCGGACGAGATCCGGAAAGATCCGGCTGCCCGACGGGATGCTTTGCATAAAGCGGATGTGGCGTTTCTTTGTCTGCCGGATGACGCGGCAAGAGAATCGGCCGCTTTGGCGGAGGGCTCGGACGTAATCCTTATTGACACCTCCACAGCACACCGCACCAATCCTGCCTGGGCATACGGATTTCCGGAGCTTTCTCCCGAAAGCGAAGCGAAAATCCGTGCTTCCCGCCGAATCGCCGTGCCCGGATGCCACGCTTCCGGATTCGTGTCGCTGGTCCATCCTTTGGTGAAAGCGGGCCTTCTGCCGTCGGATGCGGCACTTACCTGCCATTCCATCACCGGCTACAGCGGCGGCGGCAAAAAGATGATCGCCCAGTACGAGGCGGATGAAAAAGACATTACACTGGATTCCCCCCGGCAGTATGCGCTGGGTCAGACTCATAAGCATCTGCCGGAGATGACGGCGATCACGGGACTTTCCCGGACGCCCATCTTCTGTCCCATCGTTTCGGATTACTACGCCGGCATGACGGTGACGGTGCCGATCTTTGCGGATCAGCTGACCGTGGGGGCAAGTGTGGACGCAATCAAGGACACCTACCGGAGTACTTATACCACCGGGCTTGTTTCTTACGACGAATCCATTCTGGAGGGAGGATTCGCCGCGGCCAATCCTCTTGCCGGACGGGATTGTATGAAAATTGCCGTCAGCGGCAACGGGGAGCGGATTCTGCTGATTTCCCATTTCGATAATCTGGGCAAAGGAGCTTCCGGTGCGGCTGTCCAGTGCCTGAATCTGGTGCTGGGGCTGCCTATGGATACCGGCCTTAACGTATGAGCGTGCTCGGTTTGAAGCGTGGAACGGTTGCGCTGTTTCCTCATCAGAAGGAATGGGAGCGTATCGCCGCGGATACCGCCGTGCGGCTGCGCGGCATTTTTCCCGATGCAGATATTGCCCATGTGGGAAGCACCGCTATCCCCTACATCGCTGCCAAACCAATCATTGATATGGCCGTTGGCGTGGATGATCTGTCTGCCGTGAAAGAAATGGCACCGGCATTGGAGGCGTACGGCCTGCTTTACCGGGGGGAGGATGTGAACGGTCAGCTTCTCTTCGTGTTGGGCGAGACGGACTGCCGAACCCATCACATTCACGTGGTGCAGCGTCAGGGTACGGAATGGCAGAACTACATCCGCTTTCGGAATTATCTGACAGAGCATCCGGACCGTGCACGGGATTATGAGCGGCTGAAGCAGGATTTAGCCGAGCGATATCCACAGGACCGCGGGGCGTATACGGCCGGCAAAGCCGATTTGATCTGCGGGATTTTAGCGGAATCAGCAGCCGTAAAAGAATAGCGTTTCAATCATTTCAGTATAAAATTTTTTGGGAAAGGGTACGGGAAAACCCTTTTTGTAAAAAGGTTTTTCCCGCAATAACAAACAATGATTACTCAAATCAAGGGCGGCGTGTGTGCCGCAAAAGGATTCCGTGCCGCCGGTGTGCACTGCGGCATCCGCAAGAACAGAACCAAGCGTGATCTGGCGCTGATCCTCAGCGACTGTCCTGCCAACGCCGCCGGCGTGTATACGCAGAATCTGGTGAAGGGCGCCCCTATTACCGTAACTAAGGAAAACATTGCTGACGGTAAGGCACGTGCTATCATTTGCAACAGCGGCAACGCCAATACCTGTAATGCCAACGGCATTGAAATCGCCCGGCAGATGTGTGCTCTCACCGCTAAGGCGGCGGGCATCTCCGAAACGGACGTTGTGGTGGCTTCCACCGGCGTAATCGGACAGCCTCTGTCTATCGATCCTATCGCGGCCCATATGGCAGAGCTTGCTGCCGCACTTACTTATGACGGTTCGGCTGATGCCGCCGAGGCAATCATGACTACCGACACCAAACTGAAGGAGATTGCGCTTTCCTTTACCGTGGGCGGCAAGGAATGCCGCATCGGCGGTATCGCCAAGGGATCGGGTATGATTCATCCCAATATGGCCACTATGCTGGTGTTCGTAACCACCGACTGCGCCATCTCTGCCGAAATGCTGCAGAAAGCACTGAGTGAGGACGTAAAGACATCCTTCAATATGGTCAGCGTGGACGGCGATACCTCTACCAACGATACGCTCGTGGTACTTGCCAACGGTATGGCAGGAAATACGGAAATTACCGCCGAGGGCGCGGATTTTGACGCGTTTTGCGAGGCACTGCACGGCGTTACTACCGATCTGTGCAAGAAGATTGCCGGCGACGGCGAGGGGGCTACCAAGCTTCTGACCTGCGAGCTCTGCGGAGCTCCTACGGTGGAGATTGCCCGCACGGTGGCGAAATCCGTGATCTGCTCCTCCCTTACCAAAGCCGCTATGTTCGGTGCGGATGCCAACTGGGGACGGATTCTCTGCGCCATCGGTTACAGCGGTGTGCCTGTGGACGTGAATAAGGTGGACGTTTCGTTCCGCTCCAAGGCCGGCGAGATTCTCGTGTGCAAAAACGGTGCCGGTGTGGACTTCTCCGAGGAGAAGGCAAAAACCATCCTCACCGAGAGCGAGATCGATATTCTGGTGTCCCTGAACGACGGTAAAGAAACGGCTACCGCATGGGGATGCGATCTTACCTACGATTACGTAAAGATCAACGGCGACTACCGCACTTGATTTTTGCGAGGAGAAAAGATGGATTTGGAAATGACCAATGCACAGCGGGCGGAAGTTCTGATACACGCCCTGCCGTACATACAGAAATATTACAACAAGATCATCGTGGTAAAATACGGCGGCAACGCCATGATAAACGAGGATCTCAAAGAAGCCGTCATGGGCGATATCGTTCTGCTGTCCCTAATTGGCATCAAGGTGGTGCTGGTGCACGGAGGCGGTCCGGAGATCAGCGATATGCTGAAGAAGATCGGCAAGGAATCCCGCTTCGTGGACGGTCTTCGCGTTACGGATGAAGAGAGCATGGACATCGTGCAGATGGTGCTTGCCGGCAAGATCAATAAGAATCTGGTGAATCTGCTCCAGAATAAGGGCGGACGTGCTATCGGTCTGTGCGGCGTGGACGGCCACATGATCGAGGCGGTTCAGCTGAAAAAAGAACTGGGCTTTGTGGGCGAGATCACAAACGTGAATACTCAGCCGATACTGGACGTTCTGGAGAAGGGATATATTCCGGTTATCTCCACGGTGGGATGCGATAATGAGGGACATACCTACAACATCAACGCCGATACGGCGGCGGCACGAATCGCCGGCATGCTGAAGGCGGAATCTCTCATTTCCATGACGGATATTGCCGGCATCCTCCGTGATAAAGACGATCCGTCTACGCTGATCTCCAGGATCAACGTGAGCGACGCACCGGAACTGATACACGAGGGCGTTATCTCCGGCGGCATGATTCCGAAGGTGGAGTGCTGTATCGAATCTATCCGCCGCGGCGTGAAGAAAGTGTTCATCATCGACGGACGCATCCCTCATTCCATCCTCATCGAAACGCTGACGGACGAAGGCATCGGCACCATGCTGGTGTGACGGCGGCATCTGAATTATAAGAACCGAGGCAAATACAATGGATATCAAATCTTTGGATAATGAATACGTGGCGCATACCTATGCGCGCTTTCCCGTGGCATTCGTCAGAGGATGCGGCTCCACGCTCGTAGATGACGCGGGCAAAGAATATATCGATCTTGGTACCGGTATTGCGGTCAATACCTTCGGCGTGTGCGATCCGATCTGGCAGGCGGCGGTAACTGAGCAGCTCACGCAGCTGCAGCACGCCTCCAATCTCTACTACACCGGACCTTGCGCACAGCTTGCCGAAATGCTCTGCGCCCGTACCGGCATGAAGAAGGTGTTTTTCTCCAACTCCGGCGCGGAAGCAAATGAATGTGCCATCAAGGCAGCGCGTCTGTATTCCTTTGAGAAATACGGCGAGGGACGCTCCACCGTGGTAACGCTCAAAAACAGCTTCCACGGACGGACGCTGGCCACCCTGTCCGCCACCGGCCAGGACGTGTTCCATACGAAATTCGGACCGTTCCCGGAGGGGTTCGTCTACGGCGATCCTACCGATGCCGCCGATGTGATCCGGCTGGCAAAGGAAAACAACGCCTGTGCCGTCATGATGGAACTGGTGCAGGGCGAGGGCGGTGTATATCCGCTGGAGCAGGACTTCGTCCGCGCTGTTGCCGATTTTGCGGCGGAGAACGATATTCTCCTGATTATTGACGAGGTACAGACGGGCAACGGACGTACCGGCACGCTGTATGCATTCCAGCAGTACGGCATCCACCCGGACATCGTTTCCACGGCAAAGGGATTGGCGGGCGGTCTGCCCCTTGGTGCCACCATGCTGGGTGAAAAGCTGGCAGATACCTATACCCCGGGCACCCACGGTTCCACCTTCGGCGGCAACCCTGTGGCGGCTGCCGGTGCTGTCAGCATCCTTTCCCGGATTGATGACGCACTGCTTGCCGGCGTCAAGGAAAAATCTGCTTATATCATTTCCGCATTAAGCGGCGCTAAGGGCGTAAAGAGCGTCAGCGGTCTCGGCCTCATGCTGGGCATTCTCACGGAAAAACCGGCAAAAGAGATCATTGCCGGCTGCATGGAGCGGGGCGTAGTGGTTCTGTCCGCCAAGGAAAAGGTGCGCCTGCTGCCTGCTCTCAATATTCCTATGGACCAGCTGAAAAAAGCCATCGGAATTCTGAAAGAAGTTATTGCACAGTAAAGGAGTATGACCAATGAAGCATCTTTTGAAACTGATGGATCTCTCCACGGAGGAGATCATTGATATACTGAATCTTGCCGATCAGCTGAAGTATGAGAAAAAGAACGGCATCGAGCACCACATCCTGAAAGGGAAGACGCTGGGTATGATTTTCCAGAAATCTTCTACCCGTACCCGTGTTTCCTTTGAAGTAGGTATGTATGATCTGGGCGGTCAGGCACTGTTCCTCTCCTCCCGGGATCTGCAGATCGGCCGGGGCGAGCCGGTAGAGGATACAGCTCGGGTTCTTTCCCGGTACCTGGACGGTATCATGATCCGTACCTTTGAGCAGAAAGAAGTGGAGACCCTTGCCGAATACGGCTCTATTCCGATTATCAACGGTCTGACCGATTACTGCCATCCCTGCCAGGTGCTTGCCGATCTTATGACGATCCGTGAGCACAAGGGACACATCAGCGGCAATAAACTCTGCTTCATCGGTGACGGCAACAATATGGCAAACTCCCTGATCGTAGGCGGTATCAAAACCGGTATGTCCGTGGCTATCGCTTGCCCGAAGGAGCACAAGCCTGATGCGGAGATCATGAAATGGGCTTCCGCCAACGGTAATTTCCTCTGCACGGAGAGTGTGGAGGAGGCAGCAGCAGGCGCGGACGTGCTGTATACGGACGTATGGGCATCCATGGGGCAGGAGGAAGAGGCAGCCGCGCGGAAGCTGAAGTTTGCAGGCTACCAAATCAATGAAAAAGTGATGTCCGTGGCCAATCCCGGATGCATGGTACAGCACTGCCTCCCTGCGCACCGCGGTGAGGAGATTACGGCGGACGTGTTTGAGGCCCATGCCAACGAACTGTTTGATGAGGCGGAAAACAGACTTCATGCGCAGAAAGCTGTGCTCGTCCGCTGTATGGCAGGACAGAGTAAGTAATTTTTTGCATAGAGAAAACGGGGGAGATGCATATTCAATGCACCTCCTCCGTTGTGTTTCAGATATTTTTGTCCATCCAGTTCCATCTGTTTTCAATGAAATCCCGGATGTATTTTACATGATCCGCATACGTTTTCAGATTTTCAACAGATACCGGCTGTGGGAGAACCGAGCGCGTGCCCAGAATGTCCCATACTTCGAAATTGTATTTTGCACTGGGTGTAAGCGTTTCGCCCATTCTGTCTACTCTGTCAAGGGCGGTTGTCAGCAGTTCATTCTTCACCTCGTCCCAGCGTACTTTGAGTTTTGCGCGGAAGTCTGGATCTTTCATCAGATAGCACATCCAGTTGTCGCCGATATAGCCATAGCCCTGGGCAAGGCACGCCCATATATCATACCTGCCAAAATCGTTGTACAGATTGCCCAGCGCGAGATCGTAGTCCCACAGCGGACCCATGGTCAGCTTTCCTCCGGGCGCTTTCGTCATGTAGCAGCTCCGGTTGAAGCAGGATTCCAAATTATAAAACAATTCATTTGCAATGAACCAGTCTATAAGGGCGTCTGCGTCAATGTATTCTTCATATCCGGAGAGGGATTTTACCGCTTCGTCCGCTTTGGTCACATAGTCGATGATAAAGTCTGCCTGCTCCTGGGTCACGTCTTCATCGTCCGGATGTTCAATAGTGCACCAGCGGACAAGATCGGTGGAGAATACGGTCTTGCCGAACACATCCTCTGCCTCATCGTAACCGCCGATTTCCAGCATGAACGAGGTGTCAGCAGTTCCTGTGTCATCGGGCAGTTCTACCCGTCCCGCGCCCACATCGTGATCTTCACCGATGGAGTATATACCCCTGTACTCCCCATTCACAAACAGATTCACGGGGAACTGTGAGAAAGGCGAGGTTACAGTGGAGAGTACCTTGGAAACATCCATTACCACATAATTGCGCATGAGCGACATATCTGAGTAATTGGCGAGAAGCACCCATTTTTTACTGGGTGCAAGCCCCAGAACGGATATCTTCTCGGAAAATTTGAACTTGTAGGGTTTTTTTGCCCAGTTCCAGGTGGAATTTCCTCTGCCTTTTATCTCTGTTTTCGTAGGGGGGAGGGCGGAAAAACCCTCTGGAAGATACCAGCCGTCCACGCCGGCGGTGTCGATACTTATAGTGGCATCTGCATAGTCTTCCTTTGTGAGAATGTCTTTGCCGTCGGCGGTGTCGATGGAGACAACGGGAATAAGATTTTCTGCGTATCGCAGTTCCACCTTGTATTTCGTCTCCGCGCCATCTGCATTTGTTACGGTAAAACAGCAGTCAGGATCGGTCAGATCCACCGTTTCCTCCGCAAGACCGGGGTAAGCGAGTATGCCGTCGTGCTCTACGGATACAGCGGCTGTTTTCAAAGAATAGGTGTCCGTGGGTGCGGTGATAGTGAGGATAATTTTCCCGTCGTAGATCTCACCTGTCAGCGATTCGCACATATTGCGGTTGTTATCTTTGGGTACGGTGAAGGATGTGATTTGGGCGGGCGGCACCGTGGGTTTCGGCTCCTCGATAACGGTTGTAGCGTCCGTTTCGGATGCCACAAGCGTAATTTCCGTCGCCGTCTCTGGGGACGACTCCACAGCGGTGCTTTCTTCCGTTACAGCAAATCCGGATGTCTCAGCCGGTGCATCGGCGGTGTTTGTCCGTGCACAGGAAAAATTCCCTGCCGCCGCGAGCAGAATAAGAATTGAAACGGCGACATATCGAAGTATCTTCATGCAGTTCCTCCTGTCGGAATAGGGATACTGACATAATGATACCATACTGTCCGTAAAAAAGCAACATCTTTGTTGAGCGGCACAGAAGGCAGTTCCTTTTGCCGGCTGTATTCTGTTCATATAAGAAAGGAGGTGTACGTGACACCTCCTCTTTGGTTTATATACAATAGCTGGGCAGACTTCAGGCATTATGGCAAATAAACCTTTTCGCCCGTTTGGGGATCAATAGGCTCCGTATAATCCGAATATACGTGAATGGCGTCGAATACGGGACCGAATTTTTCCGTGGAATCGGCAGAAACGAATATGTACGCTTCACCGGTAATATCGTCTTTGGCATAACTCATAAGACAGTGATGTCCTTCGTTGGTGTAGCCGGTTTTTCCCGCGAGGATCGTTACGCCGTCCGGCTCATCCCCGTACATCCGGGAAAACATGGTGGATTCCAGAAGAATGCCCTCCGGATGCTTTTCGGTAGGCGTGGTGGTATACTGATAGGCAGAAAGTATTTCGGCGCATGCTTCGTGCTCCATGGCGTACGCCATAATCATTGCCATCTCCACCGCAGTGGAGTAGTGATTTTCATTGTGCAGACCGGTACAGTTGGTGAAATGGGTGGCGTTAAGCCCCATTTCCGCGGCCTTTTCGTTCATCAGCTTTACGAATTCTTCTTCGCTGCCGGCTATATATTCGGCCAGCGCCGCCGAAGCCTCCGCGCCGGAGGGAAGAACCATACCGTATAAAAGATCCTGTACGGTAACCGTTTCTCCCGGGGAGAATCCGGCAAGGGAGGCGCCTTCCCGGTACAAGGGATCGATAATCGTACTGGTAACAGTAACCGTATCCGAAAGGTTCTCTATATGCTCGCAGGCGGTGATCAGCGACATGACCTTTGTCATGGATGCCGGATACATTTTGGCAGTTGCCGATTTTTCTGCAAGAATGAGAGAATCCTGCAGGGATACCAGCACGCCGTAGGTGCTGGAGATCTGATCGCTCAGGGATACGGTGGCGGCACACATTTGCGGCCGCTGAACGGCTGAAACCGGTTTCGGCGGTTCGGCGGGCTGTGTAGTGGTTACAGCCGGCGTGGTAAGAGCGGCGGTGGTATCCGTACTGGTGAGTGCGGCGGCGGGGACAGACTCCCGCCGCGTGCACGCGCGAATGCAGAGGACAAGGAGAATCAGTGTAATCAATCCTATGCAGAAAGCGCATACGGTGCGGATGCGCCGGGCACGCTTTTGTGCTTTCCGCCTGGCGGCAATTACTGCGCGGCGCCGGGCTTCCTCTTGCGGGGGGAGCGGTCGGGACGCACGGTTCTGCGGTATGGCGCTGTGCGGACGGGACGAAGAAACAGCAGGACGTGTGGGATAGGGAGGCTGTCCTGCAGGACGCTGCTGCGCGGGCGGATACTGCTGTCCTGTCGGCGGGACAGATACACCACGGACATCACGGATGGGTGGCCGTTTTTGCGCAGAAGCAGTATTTGTTTTTTGCCGTTCCGGATGGCCCGGATACCGAGAAGATGGATTCATATACTACCGTCCGAGTCAGTAATTTCTTAAAAGAAAGGGGATCCTTACGGTATCCCCTGTGTTTTGGAAATGGCAGAATTCAGTACAGCTTAGCCGCGCTGTTTTTTTGCTTCTTTCCGTGCCGCTTCCGCTTCGGCTTCCGCAGCCGCGGCGGCTGCCAGTGCCCGTTTTGTTTTCTGCCTTGCACGGATATACGGTACGCCGATGCCGGCTGCCGTCAGTGCCAGAAACAGAATCAGAGCACCGTAGTCGGCGATGCGCGGTACGTTTTCTCCGAAGAAGATGCTGGTGCGCGTGTCTTTGCGGGTGGATTTCATGCTGACGCAGTTTTCACCGGTATATTCTGCCGTATCGGTCAGACTTCCGGTATCTGCACCGGCGGAAATGGCCACATCCTTGATCTGGAGTGTTTTGTCGGATGAAAGGGCGGCTTTCTCCGCGGTAACGGAAAGCGCGAGTGCCTGTACGTCCAGATCCAGTGTGGCGTGCACTGCACCGGTGAGCGTCATTTTACCACCGTACAGTTTGAGCGTGCGCCCGTGGAGTGCAAATGCATCGGGATTCTCCGTGGCAACGTCCCATTTGCCGTCAACAAAAGAGAGGGTAGAGTGGGTACTGTAAACAGCGTTGCCGCCTGCTGTCACGGTGTACGTGCCGGACATAAAACGGATGGTGGTGCTGTCATCGGTGGAATAGCAGTAGATGCCCATATCGTCGGAGACGAGGGTGAGGGAGCCGTTTCCTTTAAAGGTAACCGTGCCGGCAATCGCCAGAGCGGCCTTTGTTGCTTTTATGTAGTTTTTGCCTTTCAGGATAACCGTGGCACCGCCGGTGACCTTCATGCCGTACTCGCCATCGGTATCAATATTCAGTCCGTCCAGTGTCAGCGTTTTCTGCCGGTTGTCCCAGTAGTAGCCATGGCCGCTGATGTTCCGTTTCGGCAGGGAGAGATTGACAGATTCCGTAATCTTTACGGCGGCAGAGGCAGGCACTGCCAGAAGCGATGTGAATGTGAAAAGCATACAGAACGTCAGTGCCATAGCGGTAATTTTCGAAAGAACGCGGTATTTCATATCGTTGTCCATTTCCGCAGCCGGGTGAGGCGGAAAATGACTCCTTTCCGTTTCGTGTTATGCAAAAAGCAGTGCATCACACACTATGATACCATATTTTCTGACGAAAAACAATAGATAGGCGGAGTTTTTCGGATTTTTACATCCTGTTCAAAAAGAGGATTTGCAAAATCCTCTTGCATCCCGGTGAGCAATATGCTAAAATACTGTATGGAAACATACGGATAGTACGAAGGAGGGGGACGCTGTGAACGGGGTAACGGAAAAATCGGATCGACGGCCTGTCGCCGTTTTTGATTCCGGCGTGGGCGGTATCAGCGTGCTTGCGGAATTAACTACGCTTATGCCCCGGGAATCGTATCTGTATTTCGGGGATTCCCTGCGCGCGCCTTACGGCTCTCGTACCGGGAACGAGGTGCGTGCGTTTACCGACGAACACGTAGGAAATCTTATTCGCCGCGGTGCAAAGGCGGTGGTGATCGCCTGCAATACGGCCACCGGTGCCGCTATTTCCTACCTCCGGGAGAAATATGCCGGCATCCCCATCATCGGCATGGAACCAGCGATCAAGCCGGCGGCAGAAGCATTTCCCGGCGGGCGTATTCTCGTTTTGGCAACGCCGGTAACCTTGGCGTCTGCCAAATTTCAGGCGTTGATGAAAACGCACGCCCATTTGGCAGAAATCGTGCCGGTTCCGTGTCCCCGGCTTGCCCGGATGATCGAATCGGGTGTGCTGGAAGGGGAAGAACTGGAGGACTATCTTGGCGAAATTTTCCGTCCGTATAAAGAGCATCCGGCGGATGCGGTGGTGCTGGGATGCACCCACTATCCGTTTGTACGGGAAGCCGTAGAGGTGGCGTCCGGCGGCGCTGTGATTTTTGACGGCGGACCGGGTACGGCAAGGGAAGTACAGCATCAGCTTCAGCTGCACGGCACCTGTACCGACGCGGAAACGCCGGGAACGGTACATATCGATAACAGCGATCCTTCCCCGGAGAGGCTTCATTTTTGTGAGGAGCTCCTTCGCATAGGGCAGGAAAGATGCCGTGACAGACGGATGAATATATGAAAAGAGAGATTCGGAGCGAATCTCTCTTTTTATACTTTCGTCAGGAATTGCTGCGCTGCTTCTATAAAGCGAACAATGGCAGGAGAGGCAGCACAGTTTTTTCTGCCTATGGCAAACAGAGTTCGTTCAGGCATTTCCGGCAGATTATAAAGGCATACGGGGTCGTCAAAGCGGTGGTATTTAAAGATCGTATCCGTGACGAAGGAGACACCGTTGCCGGCGGCGGTGAGGCGGTAGGCGGTGCTTAGCTGATCCAGCCGGAAAACTACGCGCGGGGAGAAGGAAGCGGATCTGAATACACGCATGGCTTGTTTATACA
>JAZQDY010000152.1:0-6554 GCA_045547015.1 Eubacteriales bacterium
CCTACGCGGTGATTTCCTGCGGTATGGGCAACGACTACGGCCATCCCCACAAAGAAGTGACCAATCGCCTCACAAAGGCGGGGATTCTGATCCTCCGCACCCATCTGGCGGGCAACATCCACTTCCGCACGGACGGTGAAACCGTCGAGCTTCTTCCATAAATACACAAGAAAAAATCCACTCGAAGGGCGAGTGGATCTTTTCCTATGGATGCATACTTTCCGCTTCAGCGGATCTTATATTTCAGTCGCAGATTGTCTGCGATCATGGCAATGAATTCGGAATTCGTGGGCTTGCCCCGATTGTTCTGCACCGTATAGCCGAAGTAGGAATTAAGGGTATCGATATCGCCCCGATCCCACGCCACCTCGATAGCGTGGCGGATGGCACGCTCCACGCGGGACGTGGTGGTGGCGTATTTTTTGGCCACGGAGGGATACAGCACTTTGGTAACGGAATTGATGATCTCGCTGTCGCTGATGGTCATAAGGATGGCGGTACGCAGGTACTGATATCCCTTGATGTGGGCGGGCACACCGATCTGATGGATGATCTTCGTCACCTGGGTCTCAATATCCTGAGAAGCACCGGCTGCCGGAACGGCGCTACCCCGATTCTGCATCAGCGTGCCAATATGATCCACAAGTCCGTTGTAATCAATGGGCATGGGCAGGCACAAGGCAGCACCGGCGTTGCTGGCCTCCACGAATATATTATGGTTGGAAACCATAGACACCACGATGAACACCGGCGGGCGATCCGTCCCGTAGCTGCGGCTCAGTGCCTGGCGGATCAGGGTGATCCCGTCCAAACGGGAAAGCCACACGTCCGCAATCACCGCGTCGGGATGAACCCGCTCGATCATCTGCAAAGCATCGGCACCGTTGGTCACCTCATCGATACTTGTATAGCCGGCACGGCTCAGAGCCTCCCGGCAATTCTTACGCATTTCCGCGTTTTCGTTGGCAATCAGTACTTTTATCCCATTTCCCATTGGTTCTCTCTTCTCCTTTGTAGCACGATTCTGTATTTGGTATCCATATTTTACCATATTCAAGGTAAAATTACAATATATTTCCAGTCTAAATACTATACGAAAAATCCTGTCAAATATTGGTAATTTTAACCATTTATGACAGATGCAAAAAATCAATAAAAAATATTTCCATTCCACCCAACCTTTTTCCCATATGGTATGTCTATATAAGTAGGTATAGTATTTCTATTTGCGGAAGGGTAACCATGTCCAAAAACACTACTCAGCAGTCACTGTTAAACAATGCAATACGGGAGGCTCAAATCGAAATAGATGCTTCCCATATTGATGAACGCCATTATATGTACATGCCGCGAAGATACCTTGCAAAACGCGGAGTAAAGATTTTTCTCCTGGTTTTATTGTGTGTTCTTGCCTGTCATTCTCTGCTTGTCATTATCACGCCGCCATTGTTCCTGCTTGCCTTCAACCAATGGAGACAATACTGTTTATTCTGTACCTCAATAAATATATCCCGAAAAAAGCTGAATATGATGCTTGCCATTTGGTGGTTGATATGCGTGATTATCAACATCGTTTTCTGGGATCAAGTCACACAAATTCTGTAATTATTGAGGAGAGTAAATTATGGCGACCGTATCTTTTGATAGTATTTTTTTGCATAACGAAACGGTGGCGTTCCGTGACGTTGTCTCATCTCTGCATTACTCCTTGCCGGACAGTGAAATGTATCTTACCGCATCACCACAGGAAATTCGCACCCGGCAGACTATATTCCGCGATTTTCTGACGGATACTCCTTTCCGAGAAGCATTTACTGCGGCGTGCGCCCATCTGGATGATTTTACGGAGCTTCTGCGAAATCTGGGAAACCAATCCGCGGATTCGGCGGAGGGACTTCTATACGGACTGCTGGAACTTTTGGCATTTACCGATACAGTGGATGCGCTGGACGCGGCGTATTCGATCGCACAGAATCTGTTGTCCGAGCGGCTGATTGCATTCTTCACTGCCATCCGCCGCCTAAAAGAAGCGGAAGAGTACCGGGCTCTGCGCAAGTGGCTCCACGAGTTAGATGGAAATCTCCGCTGCATACGCTCACTCACGCTGGGTGTCAATTTAGATGCCCAATTGAATATCACCGAGGTAGGAATCGTATCCATCAACGACCAGCCCTTCGTCTGCGGAAATTGGCTGGACAAAATTATGATGATGGAACAGCCACCCGCCGAATTTCAATGTATGAGTGTTGTGGGCATCCGAGAAGTGAAAAATTGGCTTCAAGTCAATCAAATGGTGATCAACAGTGAATTCTACACCAGCATGAACGCGCTATACCGAAAGGCATTAAAAAATCTGAAAAAACAGATCCTATTGTCCATACAGGATGCGATGCGGGCACTGGCAGCTATGCGAGATGATTTTCACTTTCTGCTCCGCGCCGTACATATGATTACACAGCAAAAACAGCAAGGTTTTCACCCAATCTTTCCCGAAGTCGGATCGGAAACCATAGTGGAAAATCTGTACAACCCGCTTTTGGTAACCAAATGTAAGGTGCGCTGCATTGTTCCCAGTTCCGTTTCCTTTGGCCGGGACGAAAAGATTAGTATTCTTACCGGTCCGAACAGCGGCGGAAAAAGTGTATATCTCACCTCCATCGGCACGGCACAAATATCCTTTCAACTCGGCTTGCCCATATGTGCCGTAGGCAGTGCAAAGATGAAACCGTACAGAAAAATTGCAACACATTTCATCGAATCCACCGCCGGGGACACGGAGAGTCGCCTTGCCGTAGAATCCAAACGATTGCAGAAAATTTTGTCGGGGACCGACTGCGACACCCTGCTTTTGCTGGACGAAACATTCTCCAGCACCTCTGCGTACGATGCACTGTTTCTCTCGGAATGCCTGATGCGGTACCTGATGAAAACGGGCTGCGATGCGGTATATGTAACCCACTTGCATGAACTGCCATCCCGCCTTGCCGCAATCCCCGTGATCCGCCACATAACGCCCCAGACACAAGACGGCCAGCGCACCTACCGCATTGTTCCCTATCAAGGCGAAGAAATCACCTCCAGTCTGGCAAAAGATATTGTTATAGAAAACGGTCTCGGCTTTATTTTTGCCGAATAAAATAATTTTGAATTTTCCCCATTCCACCCAACCTTTTTCCCCTATGCTGTGTCTATATGGCAAGCGCTTAGAAGTGATGAAAATTTTCATACGACAACGAAAGGAGAATGCATATTGCGACAGCAGAATCAAACAGATGAAACCCTCGTAATGCTTACGCTGGCAGGCGATCAGAGTGCCTATGAAACGTTGGTAGTGCGGTATCAGAGAGCCGTGATCGCCTCCGCCGCCCAGATTACCCGCAGTCAATTTATGGCGGAAGACGCGGCGCAGGATGCCTTTGTTACCGCGTGGATGAAGCTGAACACCTTGCAAGAAGCGGACAAATTTGCCCGTTGGGTGTGCCGCATCGCCAAAAACTGCGCCAAAAATATGGTAATGCGTTACCGCAGCTTTATCGATATGGATCTTCTGGAAAATGTGATCGCAGACGATCCCAGACAGAATCCTGCCGAGCTGTATGCAGCATCCGAGGAGAAAGACGAATTGCACAAAAGCCTGAGCCAGCTGCCCGAGAAAGTGGGACAGATTATTCGACTGCACTACTTTGAGGGACTGTCCGTTGCGGAGATCGCCGATCGGATGCGGATCTCCGAGGGAACGGTCAAGTGGCAGCTGCACGATGGCCGCAAGCGAATCAGAAAGGAGCTTTGCGCAATGAACGAGCGATACAGCGATACACTCGCAGAGCGAGTGATGAAAAAGGTGGAAGAACTCAAGATGTGGCAGCTCAAATCCGACAAGAGCGGATTTGAAGCGGTATACAAAGACGTGCTCCGTGAGGTGGAAGATCTGCCCGAATCCGGCGACAAGTACCGCGCCCTGGCGGATGTACTGATGCGGGGATGGTGGTGGCTGCCCGGTGAGAAGAACGATGCCCTCTTCGCCCGTATCAAGGACGCGGCGATCCGGGGAAAAAACGATGAGGTAATGGAATTCATCGTAACCCGGGAGGATTCCAAGGTATACGGCAGTGCCCGGATCGAGTTTATCCGCGACAAGCAGATCCCGCTTCTGGAGGAGGCCGGTTTCACCCGCGCCCTCGGTCGGGAGTGGTTCTGGCTGGGATACAATTACTTCCGCAAGAACAAGGCGGAGGAGGGCCGGGCAGCCTACGAAAAAGCAAAGCAGGTGCTGAATCCCTCCCACATCTATTACGCTCTGGCGGACGCGGCGTGCCGTATGGAGGAAAAACTGGCCGGCAAGTACAAGGACAGAAGCTACCGCAGCTACAACGTGGGTGGCATGGCCTGCACTCTCCGCACGGTGGACGGACTGCCCCGGTATTGGAACGGTGACTCTTTCGCTGAGGGATATCTGGAATCTCATGAGAGAAAAACTCCCTATATTTTCCATTATGCATCCAAGTTGGACGGCCGATTCTTCGATCCCGCCCTCAAGGTGGGTGAATCCGTTACGGGCACGGACGGCACGGTGCTGACCTTTGAGGCCGAAAACGAAACGGCGGAAACACCGGCCGGCACTTTTGAAGGGTGCCAGGTGTGGGTCACGTCCTATTCCAACTATAACGGCCAGTGCGCAAGCCGCTGTTTCTACAAGGACGGTGTGGGTCTGGTCAAGTTCGAGCAGACGACGGATGGCATAACAGAAACCCGCCTGCTGAAAACTTACCGCATTGCGGGAGGACGGGGCCTGCTTCCGCTGGCCAAGGGTAACACCTGGGAATATGCGGACACCCACGATTCCCGATTCCTTAAGACCGAGTTGATGTGCACCGTCACCTATGCGGATGAGGAATCCGCCGTCATTGCCGAGGATTTTGATGCAGATCGCCTGGGTTATGACGAGAACTGCTGGTTGGATATGGTACAGCAGATCGCCAATGACTATTTGGACTACAAAAAAGACGGGAATCAATTCATTTGCGACGTACGTCCCGTTATCGAGCGTGCCGAGCAGCTGGCGGTAACACCTATGGAAAAAGCGCACACCAAGGCCGCCGCCTCTGTGGCTCGCCGCATTCTGGATACCGATTCCATTTTCAACCCGGATCACACCGCGTCGGGTCACTGGAACTTCTTTGAAAGAGAGTTGGTTATTCAGCACGGGAATACTCTCACCCTCTCCGGCTACAATTCCCGCTGGTCTTTTGAATGGAAGAACGACGGTGCGCTGGGTGATGCGGATACTCCCCTGCTTTACAACGACATCTTCGGTATCCTGCAGGATGCCGCCAAGTGCATCTGGTCTGACGAGTGGCAGATCGGTGCCGCCCCCTTCGTAGAGTACACCCTGTGGGACAGACATCCCATCAAGACGCAGCTCATCTGTGAGGACGGCGGCACGGTGACCACCAAAGCCGGCACCTTTGAGAACTGCATGAAGATGTCTTTGGACATCGGCGGTATGGAGGGCGGTATTTCCTACCGCGGCGGCAAGAAGGAATACTACTTTGCCCCCGGCGTGGGCATCATCCGCACGGTGAACGAATACGCCGGCGGTGCGAAGCAGGCAGTCTACGAACTGACGGCCTATGAGGGTACAGGCGAGGGCTATCTGCCCTTGGAAGACGGTATGACGCGCCGCTATGACGCCTTGAATCTGACCGACGGATTTGTGGGTTCGACGGATTACACCTTCGTGGCGAATGACGACGGACAGATCGTCATCTTCGCCGACCGTACGGGCATCCGCGAGATTCCCGCGCCCATCACTCATTACGGAGCGATTGAAGGTGAAATACAGGAAGAAAAACTTTGGAATGCGGGTCAGTTGGAAGAAAGCCGTCTGCGTCACGATGTAAATAATTTCCGGATTCTGTGTCATTTCCTTGGCCGTAACAACCGCAACTGGGCGGCTCCTCAGAAAGCAGCGGAGTGGGGAAAATATCACATCCGCACAGTAGAATCCCTGGCAGAAGGCGGAGATATCCCCCGGGCATGGCTCGGCCGGTACTGGCGTGCCCACTTTGCTACTGCGTGTGCCCTATTCGGATGCAAGACCCCGGAAACCAAGGAAGAAGGCTATCGGTATCTGGAGCGTGCCTTTGAATTATACCCGAAATGGGCAGAGATCCCCGACGGCGAGGCACTGGAGGTCGGCAATGAACTGATCTACGGCGGAATCAAACTCATCAAAGGCAAGGGCATCATCGAACTTCCCGACGGAACGAAAGAACCGTTGGATTACGAGTATCTGTTCCATCCCGCCGCAGAAGATATGTACCGCGGTATGACCGCTCCCCGCGGTTGGGAATGGTTCAATTCCGTGCGGCAGGAAGATCGCTTCAAAGAATACGTGGAGCGTGCAAGACAGCTGAAGGACAACAAGTAAGCAAAAACGACATTCTGCAAACGCCTAAGTCCCATATTTAACCTCGAATTTAGAAAACGCATGGTGCCCCAAAAAGCCATAGCAAAAAGAAATCAAGTCGGATCGTAGCCATGTCGTTCTGTGA
>JAZQDY010000153.1:0-4147 GCA_045547015.1 Eubacteriales bacterium
CCCGGTGCCGGTGCATACCAAAGTGAACACCGCCTGTCACTGGCACAGCGACGCACCGCGTCCAGAAAGAACGGACCGCATCCATACGTATCCGTCACCGCATACGTTCGCTTCGCCATGCGGGAAAAGGTATCCAGCCGATACAGCCCCGTCATGGAAACGGCGGCGGTATAGCAAAGCCTTTCCCCGTGGGTATCCTCCCGCGGAAAGGATGCCGTCAGGCGTTTGGCCGCTCCTTCCATCTTATCCCGCAGAAGACAGCCGGAAAGCAGCTCCCGCACCGATGCAGCAATCTCTCCGTACGCGGCAAGATACCGATAAGCACGGGCATAGGCTTCTTTTTTCCGTGTGCTGTGAGAGGCAATCTCAGCCCTGGCATTCTGCAGATCGGATGATCGCCAAAAATCCCCCAGATTCACGCTTTCGCCCACCGCTCCCGGCAAAACCGGATCCAGCGTATGGGGAGCGGTACCGTCCACAATGGCCACGCTTCTGCCTTCTCTGCCGTGCAGGATCACCGCATCCGCCGAGGACGGATCGGAAGAGCACAGCAGCATCACCGCCGACGCCCCCGCTGATACTGCGGCGGCGGCACACGTTTTCATGAGAGAACTCTTCCCCGTTCCGCTGCCGCCTTTCAGCACGTACACCCGTGTACGCTCTCCTTCCCGGATCATACTGCCGTACGCACTGACAAAACCGTTTGCCGTATTGGCTCCAGCAAAAAACGTTTCCGGATAGGTGCCGGACAGGTACGCTATGCCGTTCAGACGATTTTTCATGAAACACCTCCGCTATTTCATAGGATTTTCGTAGATTCGCTTCGCTTTTTTCACAGATTTCGTCTCTCTGTTCATTATCCTATGCCAACGGGCTGTCCTTCGTCACGAAAAAATACGAGACCGTCGCACAAAGCGGCAGTCCCGTATTTTTACATTTGTCTTTTTATTCCTGCGGGCCCAGAAGAAGCTGACCGAGGAGAGAATTTCCGTCGATGATGACCGTCTTGGTGTTTTCATCCGTCTTGAGAGAGGCTTTCAGTGCGTCCAGTCCCAAAGTAAACTCGTAGAAATCCTTCTTATCAGCGGAATCGTACGCTTCTGCCAGCATACGCATATATTCCGCTTCGCCTTCGGCCTCCAGCTTTGCGGCCTGTGCCTCCGCGTTGGAAATCAGAATATTCACCTGCTTATCCACGTCGTTACGGATGATGGAGGCTTCATACTCGCCGTCAGCCGTAAACTTTTCGGCGATCTGATTCCGGTCGGAGATCATGCGGGCGTACACTGCCTGCTCGTTGTCAGCCGGCAGATCCAGGCGTTTTACCTTTACGTCCAGCACGTGGATGCCGTACGTATCCGCCAGTGCCTGCACCTCTGCAGTGATGCCGGAATAAATATCGTTACGCTCGGCGGCGTCCTCTTCGTTGATGATATCGCTCTGTTCCAGCGTACCCATCAAATTTTTGAGGGAGTTATAGGTAAGTGCGTCCAGACGGGTTTCCGCCTCCGTCAGTGTGCCCAGCGTCTGATAGAACGTCCGGGGATCGGAGATCTCCCAGGTGATATAGCTATCCACCGTCATGTTCTTCTTATCGGCGGTCAGCACCTCCGATTCGGGAATATCGTACAGAAGAACCGTTTTCGGGAACTTCATGATGTTATCAATAAAGGGCACCTTGAAATACAGTCCGGCGGTGCCCTGCACCGTTTCAATTTTATTGAAGCGAGTCACGCAGGCGTACTCGTTTTCACGCACGGTATAGAAAGAGTTCAGTGCCAGAAACAGGGCAAGCAGCACCACGGCCGTGATGATTATTTTCGTCTTTTTCATATCAGTTCACTCCTCCATCCGTTACAAAGCTCTCCAGGGGCAAAAGCAGATCAGTATTCGTACCGTTGTCCGTCACGTTTATGTACAGTTTTACGCCGGGCAGAGCCTCCGTCAGCGTTTCAAAATACATTCTCACCTTGGTGATGCCCGGATTCTGTGCGTACTGGCTGTACATTGCCTCAAACATAGCGATCTGCCGGGTTGCCTCATTGATACGGTTCTGCTTCAGATACTCCGCGTTCTGAATCAGCTTGTCAGCCGTTGCCTGTGCCTTCGGGATCTCGGAGTTCTGGTAGGCTTTGGCCTGGTTGATTACCGTTTCCGCCGACTGCTTGGCAGTTTCCACGTTCTTGAACGCCTCAATTACCGACGTGGTAGGCGGCTCACTGTCCTGAATCTTGATATCCGTCAGGACCAGACCGATGTCATACTCGGCAAGTTCCTCTGTAATCAGCGTTTTCACCTGCTGCTGGATCTCGGCTTTACCGTCCGTCAGCACCGCGTCCACGTTAGACGAGCCGATCACGTTGCGGATCTGGCTCTGCACCAGATTTTTCAGAATCAGCTCCGGCTCTTTGGAATTATACAGATACTTCACCGGGTCGGAGATTTTATATTCCACAAAGAAGTCTACGTTAACGATGTTGTAGTCACCGGTGATCATCTTGCTTTCCTTAGTGACCGTTTCCGAAACCATCGGCTTGGTCGGCTCCGTGCGGTAACCGATCTCGATCTTCTGGTACACGTTCACGTCCACCAGCTCCACCTGCTGAATACCGAAAGGAAGCATAAAATGGATGCCGGCACCGGTAGTGCCCGTAACACGGCCGAAGGTGGTTACCACCGCCTGCTGCTTTTCATCCACCGTATACCAGCAGGTGCTGGCAAGAATGACCACCACGAGGATGATCAGCACGGTAGTTGCGATTCTTTTAAATGATTTAAAAGAGATCTTGTTGCTCGGACGCGATGCACCACCGCCGCCCGGCTGCTGTGTAAATTGGCTGTTCATAGATAGCCCGCCTTTCTGCAGGATTTTTCTTCCCTGCTCTTTTAGTATACTACATTTTCTCTCACTTGTCAATAGTGATTGCAAAAAAAGTTCACGCGACCGCGAATAATGTTTTGAAGAACGCATTGGTGGCGATGAACGAAAAAACGGCTTGCCCAAAGCAAGTCGTTTTTCCATATTGATCTTATCAAAGGTTGTAATACTTCTCAAATTCAGCAGGATGAGGAATTTTGGAGAGTTCACTGCACTCGGCACGCTTTGCCTTGATAAAGTTTTTGATCAGTTCCTCCGGGAACACGCCGCCGGCGGTCAGGTAGTCGTGATCTGCCTCCAGTGCATCCAAAGCCGCGTCAAGGGATGCGGGCAGATGATGCAGCTTGGCCTTCTCCTCATCGCTGAGATGATAGAGATTCACGTCGTAGGGGCCCCAGCCGTTGGCGTGGGGATCGATCTTGTTCTTCACGCCGTCCAGACCTGCCATGAGAATAGCGGCATAGCAGAAGTACGGGTTGCAGGTAGCGTCCGGGTTACGCAGTTCGAAGCGGCGTTTGTCGGGGGATTTTGCATAAGCGGGGATACGGATGACCGCACTGCGGTTGGAGGTGGCGTAGCCTACCGTCACCGGGGCCTCAAACCCGGGCACCAGGCGCTTAAAGGAATTGGTGCTGGGGTTGGTCAAAGCACAGAGAGAGGCGATATGCTTCAAAAGACCGCCCATGAAATAGTGTGCCGTCTCACTCAGATGTGCGTATCCGTTATCATCGGAGAACACCGGTTTTCCGTCCTTCATGAGAAGCATGTGTACGTGCATGCCGCTGCCTGCCTCGCCGTAGATGGGCTTGGGCATGAAAGTGGCCGTCTTGCCGTACTTGAGCGCAGTATTGTGGATGATATATTTGATCATCATGGTAGCGTCAGCCATGTGCACCATCTCGCCCAGCTGGGGCTCGATCTCAAACTGGCCGGAGGCGGCCACCTCGGGATGGTGATAGTTGATATCGATGCCCATCTCTTTCATGAGCAGGCACATTTCGCTGCGGCACTCATAAGAAACGTCGAATGGTTTGGCAATGTGGTAATTCTTCTGCTTGGGAACCACGACGCCCTTTCCTTCCACGGCACTGTTCCAGTAGGACTGCTTGGCATCCACGGACGCACCGATATAGTTTCCGTCCACGCCCCAGGTCACTTCGTCAAAGAGATAAAACTCAAATTCCGGCAGAATCAGCATGGTATCGGCAATACCGCTGTCCTTCATATGCTGTACGGCGGCACGGACGATATTGCGGGGATACTGTGCCA
>JAZQDY010000154.1:0-4341 GCA_045547015.1 Eubacteriales bacterium
CCCGGGTCGCCTTCGTCGGCGTTACATACAACGTACTTCTTGTCGGAAACAGATGCACGGGCAAACTGCCACTTACGGCCGGTGGGGAAACCGCCGCCGCCGCGTCCGCGCAGACCGGAAGCAAGGATGGTGTTGATAACATCCTCAGGCGTCATTTCCTTTACAACTTTTGCCAGGGCGAAGTAACCGTCCATAGCGATATACTCGTCAATAACTTCCGGGTTGATTACACCGCAGTTACGGAGCGCAACGCGCTTCTGCTTCTTGTAGAACTGCGTTTCGGAAAGAGAGGAGGAATGCTCCTCGGCGCCGGCAGCCTTATCGTTGTAAACCAGACGTTCAACAATACGTCCCTTCAGAAGATGTTCCTCTACGATCTCAGGGATATCGTCGGGGGTAACCTGGCTGTAGAACGTGCCTTCGGGATACACGATCATGATCGGACCGAGTGCGCAAAGACCGAAGCAGCCGGTCATTACGATTTTGATCTCTTCCTCAAGTCCTTTTACTTTGAGTTCTTCCGCAAGCTTATCACGGAGCGCAACGCTGCCGGAAGAAGTACAACCGGTACCGCCGCAGATCAGTACATGAGAGCGAATCATATAGTTTTTCCTCCTGTGCTTCAGGCTTTAGCCGCGCCGATGGTATACTCAGCTACGACCTTGCCGCCCTTAATGTGTTTTTCAATTACTTCCTGCGCCTTGGCCGGCGTCATTTTTACGTAAGTAACTTTTTCCTCACCCTTTGCGTACACTTCCACAACGGGCTCGTACTGGCAGATACCGATACAGCCGGTCTGCGTAACGGAAACGGTATCCGCAAGGCCTGCCTCGTTAACTGCCTCTACGAAAGCGTTGAGCACCGGTCTTGCGCCGGCGGCGATACCGCAGGTAGCCATACCAACTACGATTCTGGTTTCACCGGAACCTTTGCGGATTGCGACTTTGTCCTGCATTTTTGCCTTGATCGCCATCAATTCTTCTAAAGACTTCATTTGGTTGATCCTTTCATAATTATGTAAATTTTATTGAATCAAATCATACTGTTCTCTGAGATTGCCTTCTATCCACGCAAGGATTTCCGGTTCAGCCAGAGAAATATCCTCTCCGAGGATCTGACGGATTTCAGCAGTATCAAGGGATACTGTACCGTTTTCCGTCTTGTGGGTGTATAAGAAATCAATATCGGGAGAACCGTGAACAAGCGTTTTCATTGTATCGACCATATCGCCTAATGGGATAAAATCAATATGGTTACGACCGAACTTTGCAGCAGTTGTCGTACCGTGCACATCACTGACAGATTCGTGCACAGAGGTAATCTGCACTTCCCCGCCGGTCATTTCCGCAAGCATCTTCAGAAAAGGAATACCAAGCCCTACGTTCCGGGTTTTCCGTGTCGTGAAGAATGGATTGCCCAGTTTCTGAAGTTGTTCCGGTGTCATACCGCATCCGTTATCGGAAACGGTAAAATACAGGAAATCGCCTTCCTCACGGAGTGAGATCTCGATTCGTGTCGAACCGGCACGCACCGAATTCATAGTGATATCAAGAACGTACAGAGAAAATTCAATCACAGACGAAACCATCCTCTCCGCGCAGATATGCAATCAACCGAGCCGCCACCAGTGCGGATGAATACGGTTCATCGTCGATTTGGAAACTGTTAACCGCTTCCGAAATAGATCCAAGATCGTGCGCATCAGATGAGATCACACGACGAAGATTACGTATAAGCGGAAAGCGCTCACGGTATGTCTCGGCAGATGCAGCATCATTCAGCTCATATGCGCAATAAGCCGGCTCCTCAGGAAACGCGCCAAGTGTTGATATCATGCCATTGGAAGGGCGGTCAATATGAGCAGGATAGCACGCACCTCCATGTGCAAAAACTAAAGCAAACGCATCATCCAGCGAAAGAGTCGTAGCGTTTATCAGAAGATCCGGTTCTTCACCGATCACCTCATCGTCTGCATTCATAATCAACTGATTGCCGAAAACAGCAGGTTTGTTACGAATGCGGACTCGCTTTTCTGCAACTGCGCGATCAAAACTCACAGCCGCTTCGAGAGATGGAAAAAGGCAGATTACGTGAATATCTTCCGCCGTAGTTAATTCCATTCCAGCGATTGGAATCACGCCGTACGCTTTAGCCGCCTCAAAAAAGGCTGGGCAGTTCCCTGTCGTGTTGTGGTCTGTAAGAGCGGCAATCTGCAGTCCATTCAGTGCCGCCATACCGGCAATACTTGCCGGTGTAGCGTCGTCATCGCCGCAGGGGGATAAACAGGAATGGATGTGCAAATCGTAATAATACCGATTCATACGCGATTCACAACGCACCGATACGGCAGCAGAGTTCATATACGCTCAAATCGGAAGAAAGGACGCATATATTCTGTTCTGCTGCTGCCGCTGCAGCATCCGGCATCAAGGTAACGCCTTCAGCCAGAATAACAGCGGAAGCTTCCGAGAGAGAGGCAACGGCAATGACATTCATGTTGTTCATGATGGTAAGCCATAAATTGCCCGCTTCTACGTGGCTCATTGCCCTGCTGAGTAAATCTCCGGCATAAACCCCTTCAAAAGACGAAGGAATATTACCGGCAACGCAGGTGAGCGGAATTGCACGCAACAGGTCAGAAAACTGCATGATGTTCCTCCGGTATCTGATCTACTTTGACGAATCTGCTGTACCCTCCTCGCGGCGCGGTACCAAAGGCTTCAGACCGTCAAGAATTGCTTTTTCTTCGTGTTCTTTTAAGTACTCATGGAACAGTGTCCGCATAATAACTGTGCATTCATCGGAATTGGTGTCGCCTTTGATAACGTCCTCCGCAAAAGCCATGCAGGTGGGAGCACCGCAGGAACCGCAGTCGATCCCAGGAAGACTTTTGCAAATGGATTCAATATCGCGCATCATCTGCATTGCTTCTTCCCTGTTTTCGGAAAGTTTCGCATTTGGTGCATATCGAATACCGCCCGAAGCCATAGCACTCTCAGGAATTGCCGATTCGCTCGGACGATTAGGAGAAACGGGAAGATAACGGCGCAGCGACTGCAGTCTGGCCTGCGCAATATACGGATTGGCTACCGTCATTGCACCGCCTACACATCCGCCGTTACAGGCATTCAGCTCCACGTAATCCAGGTTATGAATGTCTTCGTTATCAATCTGTTCCAACACGCGGATACAGTTTTCGATGCCGTCAGCCGCAAGATAGCGCTCGTTGAACACGGCTGCTGATTCACCACCGGTGGATGCCCAACCGATACCGATCATCCCGGCTTCGGTTGTTTCGTCCGTACCCGTGTCACGCAGCTGACGCATAGCGTCCAGAAGCGAGAAATACACGTCACGTACGGAAAGAACGTGATCAATACAGTTTTTCTCTCCAGCAAAACCATTTTTTACATAACTGGCTTTTGCCGGACAAGGAGAGATGAAGAAAACACCAATCTCCTCAGGGGCGAGTTCGGGATGATCTCGCAAAGCTTCCTGTTTCGCCAATCCTGCAGCAATATCAATGGGCGCGAGTATCGGTATGACGTGTTCACAGAGGAACGGAAAATTCATACTGATAATCCGCGAAATGACCGGACAGGCAGAACTGATAACCGGTTTTACGATTCCGGGACGATTGAGATACAAGCGCGTGTAGGCAGAAACAATTTCCGCCGCGCGGGCAACCTCAAACACAGAATCAAATCCTATTTTTTTCAGACCGCCAAGGACGTAACCGATATTGTCGAGATTGTCAAACTGACCGTACAAAGACGGTGCTGGAAGCGCAATTTTAAATTTATAATTCTTTAGGGTATCCAGGGTATCATGTACAGGCTTTTTTGCCTTATGAGGGCAAACACGAATACATTCTCCGCAATCAATACATCGTGCGGGGTGTATCACTGCACGGCCGTCACGGATGCGGATTGCTTCCGTGGGGCAGCGTTTCAAGCAGGTAGTGCAGCCTTTACATTTGCTCTCATCAAGGGAAACGGAGTGTTTGTATGTATCCATGACCATACCTAACCTTTCTTCGGCAGGTGATCAGTTCAACTTGATTTTCATCGTTACCGTTGTACCAACGCCCACCTCAGAATCGATTTCCATGAAGTCGGTATATTTCTTCATGTTGGGAAGGCCCATACCGGCTCCAAATCCGAGCGATCTGATATTATCACATGCGGTGGAGTATCCTTCCTGCATAGCGAGGGCCACATCAGGAATGCCGGGGCCGTGATCCTTCAGTACGATAACGATTTCTTCGTCATCAACTGTTACATCAGCAACACCGCCGTCAGCGTGAATCACCATATTGATTTCACCCTCGTACATCGCAAT
>JAZQDY010000155.1:0-10312 GCA_045547015.1 Eubacteriales bacterium
CAAGCGGTCTTAGGAAGACAAGGTAGAGAGTCAACTCCTTGGCTCACAGAACGACATGGCTACGATCCGACTTCACGTGACCGGGGGTATCGATCAGGTTAAGGGCATATTCCTGCCCGTCCGGCGCGGTGTAATTGACCCGGACGGCGCGTGCCTTGATAGTAATGCCGCGCTCCTTCTCCAGATCCATATTATCAAGAAGCTGTTCTTCCATATCCCGCTTTTCCACCGCGTTGGAAAACTCCAGAATACGGTCTGCCAGGGTGGATTTTCCGTGGTCGATATGAGCGATAATGGAAAAGTTCCGAATATTTTTGCGTTTCTCTTTGGCCATTTTTCTTTTCTTCCTTCCGGGCGGAGATTCCGCACTTTCCGCCTATTCTGCCAGTATGGTCATACTGGGTACATTATAGCACAAAAGTCCGCCTTTGCGCAAGTAGGAATCGCGCGTTTCCTGAAGAAATACGCAAAGAACCGGCACACGGTTGCGGAAATACGAAAAGTGTGATATAATAGGAAAAACAATCACACATTTCGGAGAAAAAACATGTATAAAGCAATCGTTTGGGATCTGGACGGCACCCTGCTGGATACCCTCTGTGATCTTGCCGCCGCGGTTAACGCGGCACTTTCCATGCACGGTCTGCCCGGACACACCGTGGAAGAGGTGCGCCTGGCGGTAGGCAACGGCATCAGAAAGCTGATTGAGCGCACCGTGCCCGCCGGCACCCCGGAGGAGATTACTGACCGGGTATTCCTTTCCTTTAAGGAATACTACAAAGAGCACATGAACGACACCACCGCCCCCTATGCAGGCATCCCGGCGCTGCTTTCTGATCTGTCCCGGGCAGGGGTGAAAATGGCCATCGTATCCAACAAGGCGGATTTCGCCACGAAGGAGCTTGCCTGTCAGCATTTTGCCGACGTGATCGACGTAGCTGTGGGAGAGAGAGAAGGCGTGCGGAAAAAGCCGGCGCCGGATGCGGTATTTGCGGCACTTTCGGAAATGGGCGTAAAGCCGTCGGAGGCAGTATTCATCGGGGATTCGGAGGTGGACGTGGAAACGGGCAGAAACGCCGGTATGGATACCATTGCGGTGAGCTGGGGATTCAGGGAAACGGCTATCCTCCGCGCCGCCGGGGCGGATCGGATCGTCGCCACGCCGGACGATCTGCGAAAGGAACTACTGTAACTGCGGAGGGGTGATGCACGGATGCGTGCGTCACCCCCCTTTTTCATGAAAATCGGAGGATATGTCACAATAGTGGAAATCCGCATCACAATAGCGTACGACAAACCGCCCCGGGGAGAGGTATAATGTACCCGTAAACATTTTCTTATGGGAGGTACATATGAAACGCATTTTTGCTCTTTTTCTCGCCGCACTTCTTCTGCTTCCGGCGATGATCGCCTGTGAAAAAACGCCGGACAATCCCGCGGATACAAGCGCCGCCGAAACAACCGCGCCGGCGGAAATGCTGGATCCGAACGACAGAAAAAACGCCAAAGACGGGATCCCCGATACTTTCTCCATGAACGGCGCCACCGTGGGCGTGCTGACCCGCAACACCTATCGCGCCTACGACTGGGATGGCGGGGCGCTGGTAGATTCCGACGTGATGGCGCAGGCAGTGAGCCAGCGTACCGAAGCGGTGCAAGATCGCCTCAAGGTGAACTTTGAAACAACGGAGCTGGAGCTTGGCTGGTCCGATTACGGCACCGCCGTGGAAGAGAACATTCTCGCCGGCGACGACAGCTGGGATATTATCCTGGCCGCCAGCAACTCTTCTCTCTACTTCGGTCGGGACTATCTGTTCCAGGACGTGAGTGAGCTTCAGTATCTGGACTTTGAGAGAGAATGGTGGTTTACGGACGCCATGAACAACATCTCCCTGGACGGGAAAACGATCCGCTACATGATCGGCGATATCGTGATGAACACCTACTACTACACCACCGCCGCCTTTTTCAACAAACAGATCTACGATGACAACTTCGGAAATCCGGATGATCTGTACAAGCTGGCCATCGACAGAAAATTCACCTATGACAAGGTAATGGAGCTCACCGAAGCCGCCGCCAACGACGTAAACGGCAACGGTCTTCTGGAGGACGGCGACGTCTTCGGCTTCTTTATCGACAACGCACTGCAGCTGGATTTCCTCGATTATTCCAGCGATCTTGCTCACTATTCCCGGGATGAAAACGGTATTCCCAAGGTGGAATACGATCTGGAGCGCGGCGTCACCGTGCTGGAAAAGATCTACAAGCTTTTGAACGAGACCCCCGGCTCCGATCTGCAGGGCTCCTACTATACCAAACACCGCAACGCCTCCGGCGGTATCTTCACCGACGGCCAGGTACTGTTCTACGTAACCACGCTGGCACAAACCTCTCTCGATCATTTCCGCAACATGGAAGCGGACTACGGCATTCTGCCCGTTCCGCTGATCGATGAAAACCAAAAGGAGTACCGCTCCGTCATCACCAACTCCTCCACGTTTGTGACTATTCCGGTAACCTGCAAAAATCCCGAGCCGATCGGTGCGGTGATCGAAGCGCTGTGCGCGGAATCCTACCGCTCCGTTGTGGAAGTATTCTTTGAATCCGCCCTGAAGGCAAAATACTCCCGCGACTCCTACTCCGGACAGAGCATTGACATCATCCGCGACGCCGCAAGCAAGGATTTCCTCTACGAATACGGCAATCAGCTGGGCTGTCACTACCTGATCCGCAAATGCGTAGCTTGGGAAACCACGAATCTTGCTTCCATGTACGCGGAAGAAGAACCCGCCGCCAACCAGAAACTCACCGAGCTGATCAATGCAATCCAAAACGCCGAAGCGGGAAAAACCGCAGAAGGCTGATCCGTAATATACGAGTTGCCGCCTTTATGGGCGGCAGCTCTTTTTTGTGAACTTGTACAATCTATGCCGGATACGGATATTTATGTACAGTTATATATTGACAAAAATTTCTTCGCATACTACAATATAGGTATAAAAGGAAAAATTATTTCATCCCGGAGGAATTTTTATGAAACGACTGCTCGGCCTTCTTCTGGCGGCGCTTCTTCTCACGCCCGCCCTTATCGCCTGCGAAAAAGACGATACTCCTCCCGCCACCGCAAACGATACCACCGCTGCGGAACCGGCAGAGACAACGGCAACGGAAGACCCCACCCTCCGCAAAAACGCCAAGGACAATCTCCCCGCCGACTTCACTATGGAAGGCAAAACGGTGGGCGTCAGTACCCGCCCCTCTCACCGGCTTATGGACTGGGACGGCGGCGGTGAGGATTCCTCCGATACCCTCTACTCCGCTATGTATCACCGCACCCGTGCGGTGGAGGATCGGCTGAAGGTCACCTTTGCAGTACACGAACAGCCGGATGCATGGGATACCGCCGCCAACGCCATAAAGCAGGAGATCCTCGCCGGAGACGACAACTGGCAGATCGTGGTGATGGCAGCCGGTGCGTTCGGGCAGGATTACCTGTTCCAGAACATGGCAGGCACCCGATATCTGGACTTTGAAAATCCCTGGTGGAACAAGACCGCCATGGAGGATCTTTCCGTGGACGGCAAGCGCGTGCGCTATCTCATGGGCGATATTGCCCCCGGCACCTATCTGTACACCCCGGTCATGTTCTTCAACGCCCGGCTGTATCAAAACAATTTTGGCGACATCAACGAGCTCTATAAAATGGCCATCGACCGCACCTGGACCTACGATAAGCTCCGGGAAATGGTGGAAAAAGGCTATGACGATGCGAACGGCGACGGTACGCTGGCACAGGACGAGGTGCACGGCTTTATCGTGGATAACTCCCGTCTCATTACCTACATGGGCTTTTCCACAGGCTTTAAGCACTACCACCGGGGAGAGGATGGCATATATGTGATCGAATACGATCAGGACCGTGCCATGGATACGCTCACCGGCATTAATGCCCTGATACATGAAACCCCCGGCGCCGTATACGATGCGGCACGGTATCACGCAGTACCCACCACCCAAACCTTCACCAACGGACACTCCCTGTTCTACGTAGCTGTGCTCAGCTCCGTTATCAGAGAAAATTTCCGCAATATGCAGGATGATTACGGCATTCTGCCCATGCCCCTGTTGGATGAAAAGCAGGCAGACTACATCTCTCTCATCAGTGACGACTCCAACTACATCGCCGTTCCCGTATCCTGCGGCAATCCGGATGAGATCAGCGGCGTACTGGAAGCACTTGCCTCCGAGGGCTACCGCAGTGTGACGGAAACCGTATATGAAATCGCGCTGAAGATGAAGTATTCCCGCGATGCCTATACCGGTCAGGTCATCGACATCATAAGGGATACCTCCACCACCAACTTCGTACATCAGTATGCCGGCACCATCGGATGCGGTACACTGATCCGCGATCTGGTGGGCGAAAACAGCTCTGCCTTTGCTTCCGCCTACAAGGCGCAGTCTGCCGCCGCCAACAGAAAACTGATCTCCATGGTGGAAGAATACGAAAAAATTGAATCGGAAATGAATCAGTAAACGTTCTCACCCGCGCTCCTTTCGGAACGCGGGTTTGCTTACCGAGACATTTTCCTGTCAAATTGAGACAAACTTTCAAAAAGCATCTCCACAAATATTGACAAATCACACAAATATCGGTATAATGGAGCGTAGAAACACTGCTCTCAGCAAATTTATCAGTAACAGGAGACGTACCATGAAAAAACTGCTTTCCATCCTGCTTGCCGCAGTCATGCTGCTTCCTGCCATGGCTGCCTGCGAAAAGACCCCTGCCGATCCGGCCGAAACGGATCCTGCCATAACCACTGCCCCTGCAGAAACGGGAATAACGGAAGATCCGCTGGCACGGCAGAGTGCAAAAGACAATCTCCCTGCCGATTTCTCCCTGGGCGGTGCCACAGTCGGCGTTGCTGCCTATCCCCCGACCCGGCCCTTTGACTGGGACGGCGGCGGCGAGGAGAGTGCCGATGCAGTCGCCAATGCAGTATACTTCCGCAATCAGGCCGTGCAGGAGCGGCTCTCCGTCACCTTTGAAACATACGTGCTGCCCAACGTATGGAACGAAGCCGGCGATTACATGAAAACGGAGGTCCTCTCCGGCAGCGACGATATCTCCATTGCGTTCATGCGCTGCGGTCTTACCTCCTATATGGGATACGATTATCTCTATCAGGATCTGAGTAAGAATAAGTACCTGGATTTCGATAATCCCTGGTGGGCAAAGGACGCCATTTTTGAATTGTCCATCGACGGCAAAAACATGCGGTATCTGTTCGGCGATGTGGTACCCATGAGTTACCTTACCTCCAGCGTTACTTTCTTCAACAAGGTACTGTACGAGGATAACTTCGGCTCTGCCGACGATCTGTACAAGATGGCCCTGGAACGCAAGTGGTTCTATGACAAAATGATGGAACTGATCGAGACCGGCCACAATGACGTGAACGGCGACGGCACCATCACCGTTGCCTCCGGCGATATCTACGGCATGGTAATCGACAACTCCTTCATCAATGCAAGAATGGACTACGGCGTAGATTACGAACGCTACCACCGGGGCGAGGACGGCATATACACCATCGAATTTGATCTGAACCGCGCCGCGGAAGTACTGGACGTGCTGTATAAGCTGTTCTTTGAGACCAAGGGCGCTATGTACGAGCCGGCACTCTATAAGACCGTTCCCACCACCCATACCTTCACCAACGGTCACTCCCTCTTCTACGTAAACGGTCTTGAAAACGTACGCAACAGCAATTTCCGGGATATGCAGCAGGATTACGGTATTCTGCCGCTGCCGCTGCTCGATGAGAAGCAGACGGAATACCGCTCCGTATATTCCCACGACGCCGGCTGCGTCTGCATCCCCGTAACCTGCGCGGAGCCCGACAAGATGGGTGCCGTTCTGGAAGCCCTGGCTGTGGAATCCTACCGCAGCGTAACAGAGCTGGTGCTGGAATCCGCCATGAAGGTAAAATACTCCCGGGATCAGTATTCCAGCCAGGTTATCGACATTATTCTGGAGACCTCTGACATAGACTTCCTCCAGACCTACGCCAGCACCATCGGCAGCGGATACATCGTCCGTATGCTGCTGCACGATCAGAGCAAGAGCCTTTCCTCCTCCTATAACGCACAGGTGGCCGCCACCAACCAGAAACTGAAGGATCTGGTGGCCCAGTACGAACAGATGACCGCTGAAATGAATAAATGAGTCGTCCCCTGCAGTTGCCGCACGGAAAAGTGCGGCAACTGTTTTTTCTGTTCATTTCCTATTCGGACATAATCCCCGGAAGTATGTCTGTCTGACTGCAATAATCATTGACAAAAAGAATCTTTTCCTTTAGAATAGAATCACAGAGGGTTCCCGAAAGAATTCTTGTAATCGGAAAGGATTTTGCACTATGAAACGCATTTTCGCTCTCATTCTCGCACTTTTCCTGCTGACCCCCGCAATCATCGCCTGCACGAAGGATGAAAACACCCCCGATACCACGGATACCACGGAAACAACCGCACCGGAAGAGACCGCCGAAACCGGCCGCGCATCCCTGAAGGATGATCTGCCTGCCGATTTCTCCCTGAACGGCGACACGGTAACTGTGATCACCCGCGACACCTACCGTACCTTTGACTGGGACGGCGGCGAGTCCAAGGATTCCGACGTTTTGGCACAGGCGGTATACAACCGTACCCGCGCGGTGGAAGCACGTCTTGCCACTACCTTTGACGTGACCGAAATTGCAGGCGGAGACTGGCAGACCTACGGCCAGGAGCTGGAGCAGATTCTCCTTGCCGGCGAGGAATACGATATCGCGCTGGCGGCTTCCAACGCCTCCATCCGCCGGGGCAACGACTATCTCTTCCAGGATATGAGCAAGAGCAAATATCTGGACTTTGAAAAGCCCTGGTGGAGCCTGGATTCCATGGAGGCGATCTCCCTGGACGGTAAAAAAATCCGCTATTTGGTTGGCGATATCGCCATTAACAGCTATTTCTGGGCAACCTCCACCTACTTCAACAAGACGCTGTACGAAAACACCTTCGGCTCCGCCGACGATCTGTATCAGCTCGCCATTGACGGCGGCTGGACCTACGACAAGCTGATGGAGCTGGTTGAAGCCGGTGCCAACGACGTGGACGGCAACGGTTCGCTGGAGGTCACCGACGTATACGGTTTCCTCGCAGACGTTTCTTCCGTATTCTACTTTATGGATCATTCCACCGATCTTGACCGCCTCGTCCGGGGTGAGAACGGTGTACCGGTGGTACAGTACGATATCGACCGCGCCTCCGCCATGCTGGATAAAATGCTGAAGCTGGTATATGAAACGCCCGGCGCGTACTACGGGGCCGATCTGCACAAGACGAATCCCGGACTCTTCACCGCCGGACACGTCCTGTTCGTTTTCGCCCAACTGTACAACAGCTCCCTGCCCGAATACCGCAGCATGCAGGATGACTACGGCATACTGCCCATGCCCAAGATCGATGAACAGCAGACGGAGTACCGCTCCTTCATCACCGACTCCGCTACGTATGTGACCGTTCCGATCACCTGCTCCCGTCCGGACGTGATCGGCGGCGTGCTGGAGGCACTCTGCTCCGAATCTCACCGCAGCGTACTGGAGGTATTCTACGAAATCGCGCTGAAGGCAAAATATTCCCGTGATTCTTACTCCGGACAGGTGATTGATATCATTAAGGCATCCACCACCAAGAGCTTCCTCTACGAGTACGACAGCGTAGTAGGCGGCGGCAACTGGTTCCGCGCCTGCCTCAGAGAAAACACATCCGCCTTTGCCTCTATGTACAACGCAGAAGTCGGCATGGTCAACAAGCTGCTTGCCGCACTGGCGGAAAAATACAACCGTCTGGAATCGGAATTTTTGGAAGGCTGATAAAAGAATAGCCAAGGACTGCCGCCTTTGCGGCAGTCCTTTTTCGTCTCATTATATTGCAGTTTCTGCACAAAATTTCGAAACCGATTGCAAAAGGTGAAAAGACAACTTCAACTTCTTGACAAAGAATAAAACTTTCGCTAAAATGAAAACACCAAGTTCCCTGTACATAAAATATAGGAAAGGATTTTGCAATATGAAACGCATTCTCGCACTCTTTCTCATGCTGGCGATGCTATCCCCCGCTATGATCGCCTGCGGAAAAGACGAAAAATCACCTGACACCCCTGAGGCCGGCACCACCGCACCGGCAGAAACCACCGAAACCGGCCGCGCCGCCATGAAGGACAATCTGCCCGCCGATTTCTCACTGAAAGGCTCCAAGGTGAGCGTACTGCTCCGCAATACGTACCGTGCCAACGACTGGGACGGCGGCGATGCCAAGGACTCCGATGTGCTGGCGCAGGCGGTATACAACCGCACCCAGGCCGTGGAGACGCGCCTTTCCACCTCCTTTGACGTAACGGAGCTGGACGGCAACTGGGACGCATACGGTCAGGCTATCGAGCAGAACCTGCTGGCCGGTGAGGAATACGATATCGTACTGGCGGCATCCAGTGCCTGCATCCGCCGCGGCAACGACTACCTGTTCCAGGATATGAGCCAGAACGAGTATCTGGATTTTGACCAGCCCTGGTGGAGCCGCAGCGCCATGGAGGCCATCTCCCTGGACGGCAAGAAGATCCGCTACCTGGTAGGCGATATCGCCATGAACAGCTATTTCTGGGGCACCGTTTCCTTCTTCAACAAGAATCTGTACGAGGACAAATTCGGCAGTGCCGACGATCTGTACAAGCTTGCCATTGACGGAAACTGGACATACGACAAGCTGATGGAGCTGGTTGAGGAGGGTGCCGATGACGTAGACGGTAACGGCACCTTGGAACTCACCGACGTGTTCGGCTTCCTGGTAGACAACTCCAACATCTTCTACTTCATGGATCACTCCACCGATCTTGCCCGTCTCACCCGCGCCGAGGACGGCGTGCCGGTGGTAGAATATGATCTGGACCGGGCCTCCTCCATTCTGGAAAAGATGCTGAAGCTGGTATATCAGACCCCCGGCTCTCACTACGATCCTGCGCTGTATAAAACCAATCCGGATGCTTCCCTTTTCACCACCGGACACTCCATGTTCTATTTTGCTACACTGTACAACGCATCCACTGCCGGATTCCGCGATATGCAGGCAGACTACGGCATCCTGCCCATGCCCAAGATCGACGAACAGCAGGAAAAGTACTGCTCCGTGGTCACCGACTCCGCGACTTACATGACCGTGCCGATTACCTGCTCTCGTCCCGACGTGATCGGCGGCGTGCTGGAAGCCCTCTGCTCTGAATCCCACCGCAGCGTGCTGGAGGTATTCTATGAATCCGCGCTGAAAATGAAGTATTCCCGTGACTCCTATTCCGGCCAGGTTATCGACATCATCCGGAATTCCATCACCAAGAGCTTCCTCTATGAATATCAGGCCATTACCAGCGGCGGCAACTGGATCCGCACCTGCCTCATCAACAACAGTGCCGCATTCACTTCCACCTATAACGCAGAACTTCCTGCTGTTAATCAGAAGCTGGTCGATTTGGTAGACGAATACAACCGTCTGGAATCGGAAATGGCCGGCAACTAAAAAATCACATCAGACTGCCGCAAAAAGCGGCAGTCTTTTTTGTTAATATCTATACAGTGATTTGGAGAATATCACAAGCGCCGTCTATTTTACGCATCTGCGATTTTTACCGATTTTCTACAAATCGCCCCCAATATCTTTACAATCTTTGGATTTTATAAAAAAATACTGTAAAAATACAGCAAAACATCCTTGACAAAGGCTTTTTCGGCGTATATAATAGACTTGCACAATATCACATTACAAGGAGAACTTTCATGAAAAAGCTGATAGCTGTAATCCTGCTTCTGTCTATGCTGTCCGTATCTTTTGCCGCCTGCACCAAGACGTCGGATACACCCGACGCCGGCACGACTGCACCGGCGGAAACCACCGCACCGGCAGAAACGCTGGACCCCAATGACCGCAAAAACGTAAAAGACAATCTGCCGGAAAACTTTGACATGAACCAGCAGACGGTGGGCGTTCTTACCCGCCACACCTACCGAAAGATCGACTGGGACGGTGACGGTGCCGAGGAAGTCCTGGCACAAGCCGTATACAACCGTACCGAAAACGTGAAAGAGCGTCTGAACGTACAGTTTGCCCTTACCGATATGGATCTGGGCTACGACGATTACGGTGCCGCCATCAAGGAAGCGGTCATGGCCGGTGACGACGACTGGCAGATCATCCTTGCAGCCGGCAACGCCTCCAT
>JAZQDY010000156.1:0-3652 GCA_045547015.1 Eubacteriales bacterium
GCGATCATGCGGCGTGTTTTCGCCATATGACCGGGGAACCATTGAATCGTTTGTGATGGCATACGCCGTCCTCCTTTTGAGAAAAAATCACGGAGTAGTTTTTTATTTAATCAAAGACAGTAAACCGGTTGAATGGAAGAACGCGAAGAATGGCGCGCCCAACCACGCACCGTTCGTCAATCAGACCGATATCCTTGGAGCGACTGTCGGAAGAATGGTTTCGGTTGTCGCCCATGACGAACAGATATCCGTCGGGAATGGTCACGGGATATTCCCAGTCGGAGGTGATAAAATCGTCCGGTGCCAGTTTCCGGTACGGCTCGTCCAGCACTTTGCCGTCTACCGTGACGGTCCAGGTGGAAAAATCAATGTCCACGACCTGCCCCTCGGTGGCGATTACGCGCTTTACGATAGGCTGGCTGTAATAACGCAGACCTACGTTGTGCACCACAACGATGTCACCTTGCTTGGGAGTGTAATGGATGCCGCCTACCAGCAGATAATCTCCTTCCAGAAGCGTATCCTCCATGGAGGGACCTTCCACGACAGTGGGTCGGATAATAAATGTGAAAACAGTCAGGATGATGGCGGCACAGAATATAAACAATTCCAGAATATCAAAAACCTCATCGGTGATTCTGCGCAGGATAGAGGGCTTTTCCTCCGCTTGGATGCTCACGGCAGAATCTGTTTTTGAAATGTCCAAATGTTCCTTTGAAGCCATGGTACGGCTCCTTTCTTTTATGTGCTGGAAGAATTATTTCTCAATCATGAGGGAGAGCAGGGTGCTGCCGTCTGCTACGTAGTTGTTCATGGCGGCGGCATTTTTCTCACTGAACTGTGTCATGCCGGCGGATTCTTTGCGGGAATCGTAAAGGAAGAAGGGGACCGGTTCGTGAGAATGGGTGCGGATTTCGATGGGCGTGGGATGATCCGGCAGAACCAGAATCTTGAAATCCTCCCCACACTTTTTCAGATATTCGAGAACGGGCGCAAGAATCAAGGCGTCGATCTTTTCAATGGCCTTGACTTTTACGTCCAGCTCACCCCGGTGGCCGCACTCGTCCGGTGCTTCCACATGGACGTATACGAAATCGCTGCCGTTTTCAAAGGCGGAGATGGCGGCGGCTGCCTTGTTATCGTAATTGGTGTGGTAGTTGCCCGTGGCACCTTCCACGTTAACAACGTCCATGCCGGCGCACAGACCGATGCCCTTTATCAGGTCCACCGCAGAGATAACGGTGCCTTTGATTCCCCATTTTTCCGTAAAGGAGGGAAGTGCCGGCTTCTTGCCGGGGCTCCAGAGCCAGGGCGAGTTGGCCGGGCGAAGTCCGCGGCGGCGGCGTTCTTCATTGACGGGATGATGATTCAGCACGTCGTAGCCTGCTTTCATAAACTGCAGGAATTCCGCACCGCCGTTTTCCGCCTTAGGCAGATGATCGCCGATACGTTGGCCGATGATATCATGGGGGCGGTCGAAATTGTATTTGTCATCCGCACCGTCCCAGACCAGACAGTGACGGTAGCTGACGCCGGTATACAGCTTGCGTCCGGGCATGGGGAGCGCTTCATTCAAAGCTTCGATCAGCTGTGCGGCTTCATCCGTGGTGATCTCGTCTGCGCTGTGATCCAGCATCCGGCGGTCTTCGTAGTTTTCCTCCTCCTCGGAGAGGGTGACTACGTTGCAGCGGATGGCGGTGTCATTGTCGCCCAGCGTAAGCCCCATACTCACTGCTTCCAGCGGAGAGCGTCCCTTGGAATATACGGCAGGATCGTAGGAGAGAATAGCCAGATTGGCGGTGTCACTTTCGGGCACCATATGTGCGGGCACATTCATGGCAGTACCGCCCGCAGAAACGGCGGCAAGGGTATCCATATATTTTTTTTCAGCAGCCTCCATGGGTGTTTTGCCGGAGAGAGCGGGACAGGGGCGGTCAGCCATGCCGTCAGGGATAAGAACAAAGTATTTCATCGTGATATGTCAGCCTCAGAGAGGCTCCTTTCTGAAAATGAAAGAGGATAATTTTATGTGAATACGGTGTAGAAATATCAAAAAACTATACCAATATATAGTATACCACAGTGTGAAGAAAAGTACAAGGTTTTTTTCGCAAAATCCTTTTCGCCTTATCAAAAAAAGTTTTGGAAATTTTTCTGAAATCTATTGAAAAGTCCGATGGAATGTGGTATAATACATAACTGTATGAAAGGATGCCGGTATCCCCTCTCAGATTCGGTATCCGGGGATTGAATATTTTACGTAGGGAGGTGAATGTTTTGCCGATTATCAAGAGTGCGAAGAAGCGCGTTAAGGTTACTGCTACCAAGACCCTTCAGAATAAGATGTTCAAGAGCCTGTACCGTACTACCGTTAAGAAGTTCCTGGCAGCGGTTGAGGCAGGCAACAAGGAAGAGGCACTTGCAGCATACAAGGCTGCCGTTAGGAAGGCTGACCAGGCTGCAAAGCGCGGCATTATCCACAAGAACGCCGCTGCTCACAAGAAGAGCCAGTTCACGAAGCTGCTCAACAGCATGAACTGATTTGCCGAAATCAAAAACAGATAGGCCCGTCTGGCTGCGACGGGCTTTTTGTTTTGCCTTTTTTCCGGAAACGCTTGCAAAAGGGAACGACGGAAGGTATAATTATAGCATCACAAAAGAAAGGTGTTTCATAATGAAAATACATTTTCTCGGTACCTGTGCCGGAACGGAACCCATGCCCACAAGACAGCATATGTCTTTTGCCATAGAATCTGCCGGTGCTTTGTACTGGTTTGACGCCGGTGAGGGATGCTCCCGTACCGCCTACGTAAAAGGACTGGATCTTCTGGCGGTGAAATCCATCGTGATTTCCCATCCCCATATGGATCACACCGGCGGACTTGCCAACCTTATCTGGAATATGACGACTGTTTCCGCCAATTACAGAATCCCCCATAAATTCGGAGAGGTTTCTCTGTGCGTACCGGTGATGGACGTTTGGGACGGTGTGAAGCTGCTTCTTTCTTCAGACGGCGGCGGATATATCAATCGCATTCCGGTGATTCCGAACGTGCTTGCGGACGGTGTCGTGTTCGACGACGGAAACGTGAAAATTTCGGCGTATCACAATATGCATATGGGGCATACGGAGGATACCCCGTGGCGCTCCTTTACCTTCCGCATTGAGGGAGAAGGGAAGACGGTTGTCTATTCCGGGGATATCCGCACGGCGGACGAGCTGGATTCGGTGATCGGCGAAGGATGTGACTGTGCCATTATGGAGACGGGGCATTTCAAGATCGATGCGGTGCACGATTATTACAAGGATAAAAACGTAGGACGGGTATACTTCAGCCACAACGGCCGTGAGATTCTGAACGATCTTTCCGGCAGCCGGGAAAAGGTGGCCGCCCTGTTCGGGGACCGCGGCGTGATTGCCGAGGACGGCATGACGGTGGATGTGTGAAATAAAAAAAGGGGACTGTGTTATGCACAAGTCCGTAAAAAACGGACAATAGACAAAAAGAGCCTCCTATGGTAGAATAAAAGAACTACCATAGGAGGTTTTGTCATGCCAAGATCATATCGCCATATACAAGAATATGAAAAAGAAATAATGGAACTAAGGGCGCAAGGGAAAACAAGGAGAGAAATATGTGAAGAACTCGGA
>JAZQDY010000157.1:0-3941 GCA_045547015.1 Eubacteriales bacterium
ATCTACTTCCGATATATCGGCAAGTTAACCGCAGAGCCAAGCATACAAGCAGAATAATAGGAAAGGACGGACAGCCTAAACTGTCCGTCCTACTCGGGGACACCGCCTTACGCTAAAACATCCTTATGAGAAGTAGCGTAAAGGACTCTTTTTTGTTTTCTTCGGAGAAGAATCACGGTTTTCTCAGTCTTCCTTCCAGGGTTCCTCGTAGGGGAAGAATCCCTCAAAGGGAATCTCACCGAACAGAGCTTTTACCACGGCAATCTGCGATTCCGGCGTGGCACTGAATGCGTGAATGTACGTGGGGAAGTTGTTGCAGTAATCGTAATAGATGTACGGCGATCCGAAGGATACGCCAATGGATTTCTCCCGGCCCTCGTGGAGCGCAAAGAAATAGGTGGCACATTCTTCCGCGTACAGGCCGATACCGCCCATGGGCTGATGGGGCATGGTGTAGGAGGCAAACAGGATCAGATCGTTTTCCTCCGCGATTTGTTCGATCTCTTCATATCCTTCCAGCCGTCTTTGCAGCCGGACGTTTATGCCCCGGCGTTCAAACTCTGCCTTCATGGCTTCCAGCCATTCAAAGAACGGCGCATGATGGGTAGAGCAGATGATCGCCACGTTTTTGACCTTTGCGGGATCCAGCGGAATCTGCTTGTTGCTGTCGCACTGGAGAACCAGTGCCTTTTCTGCCACCTTCCGGTTGAAAGCGCGGATCTCCCCGCGGATTTCCTCCGTCATTTCCACCTCAGCGGGATTATCAAACAGACCCATTTTCGCCTTCATATCGATCACACGGCGGGCAGCATCGTCGATTCTCTCCATGGAGATGCGGCCGTCCATAACAGCCTTTTCGATGATATCGATGTAGTCCAGCGGTTTTACGTTGAGGATAATATCGTTGCCGGCATTGATCAGCGCTACGAACAGATCCTCCTTGTCCGGGTATGCCGTTTTCAGTGCCGCCATGTCGATGGCGTCGGTGACGACTACACCGTCAAAGTGCATCTCGCCCTTGAGCAGATCCGTGATGATCTTGTCGGACAGAGTAGTGGGCATGTAGTAGCTGCCGACCATGCGGTCATCGATGGCCGGGAATCCCTGATGGCCGGGCATGATGGCCCATACGCCGCCGTCGATCATATCCTGGAAAACCTTGCCCTGCTCACGCCACCATTCTTCCTTGGTGTAATTGATCTTGGGGCAGACGAAGTGGGAATCCCGATATTCGATCTTGTCCTTGCCGGGGAAGTGCTTGGCACACATGCCAAGGCCGTTTTCCTGTCCGCCTTTGATCATGGCAAGAGAAATAGGCACCAGACGCTCCGGCTTGTCGGAGGAGGCGCGCATAATGCCGATTACAGCAAACCGGGAGGGCATATCCACCACGGGAGACCAGGTACTGTTGGCACCAAGTGCCTTGCAGTTCAGCGCCAGATATTTGCCGTATTCCTCGGCAAATTCTTCCTTGTCCGCCGCACCCAGAAGGGGCGGGGTGATCAGATTTACCATGTCCGTGGCATGGGCTCTGCCGGGACTGTCCAGGGTGAACAGAGGCGGAATCCGCAAAGCCTTCGTCATCCGCTGTGTCCATTTGCGGTAGAAGGTGCTGTCGGCCGGTTCATCGATTTCGATATCTGCCAGATTCGTAGTGGTCATGGTGGAGTTGCAGGTGTGCCATACGTTGCCGATGGGGTTTTCAGCCAGGTACTCCTCCAGGTTTTTCATGTTCATCAGATACGCCATCTGCATCTGACAGGTCTGACCGATTTTCTCACGCAGTGTCAGCTCGGACAGCTCGGGCTTGTAGTTCAGTGCCATAGTCGATTCCTCCTGATAAATTAGTATAAGAAAGCCTGCGTGGCTCTGTATTCTATTATAGCATAAATGGAGAAAAATGCAAGAGCACGGAGACGATTATCCACGCAAAGCAAAAAAAGACCGCCCTCTGGGGGCAGTCTTTTTTTGCTGTTTTAGTCACCCGATGCGGCAAGAATGCCGTCGACCAAGTCGATGATTCGCTTGTTGGCAGCGGTAACCTGTGCGTTATACAGGGATGCGTACGCTTTGGTCTTCTCGATAATGCAGGTACGGAGAATGTTGCTGCATCCTACCTGTCCGCCGTATTCCATCATGAAATCCTTATACAGGGAGTCCTTGACGATGTCAATGCACTGACCGGAGTAGGAGTCGCGGGAGTACTTCATCTTCAGGGCGGATTCATAGAATACTTCCACTACGTTGCGGTAAGATTCGGAGGACAAAGCCTCGATCACGCCGCTGATGTCGTCTGCGTTGCCGCAGGTCTTGGGAATGGTGAGGAACGTGGCGGAGGTGGTAACGGTGGAACGGTACTCTTCCTGCTTCTCGTCAATCAGCGGAACGGGCAGAATGCCGTAGTCATCTTCCATGTTGCGGAAGTTATCAAGATCGGTGTAGGAGAGGGTGTACATGGCAAACAGTACGTTACCATCAGTGAATACGCCGGAGGTAGCGTCCGGATGGTTCTGGTACATAGCCCAGTCCGTACCGAAGCCCGGGTTGTTCCAGCACAGATCGTACATTATATCCAACACTTCCGTGCCGCGGGCAATATCGTGCTCGATCACCGGGTAGCCGTCCTCATTGCGGATCAGCTGCTTGAAGGCGGCACACTGCTCCATAATGCCGTACAGACCGGAGTTGTCGCAGAACATACCGAATACGTCGCCTTCGTCCATGAGACCGTCACCGTCTACGTCGTTGGCGGCGGCTTCTACCATCTCGTGCAGATCGTCGTACGTCCAGTCTTTATTGATGGCTTTCTGATACAGATTGTCGGGATTTCCGAAGTTCTCCTCGTAGATCCGCTTGTTGAAGTAGGCTACGTTGGACCAGAAGTAGGTGTTCATGATGGCGTCGCCGGCCAAGAAGCGGATGGATTCGCCGTCGATGGACATGTTTTCCATAATGTTGTTTGCCCACCAGGGCTGACTGAAATCAAAGTATTTCAGATCGCTTACGTCCTGGAACAGGTGGTCGTTGCCCAGACGGATGGTAGCGTTGCCGGCGGCAAGGATGATCTGCCAGGTGTCGTCGCCTGCCATAACATTTTCTTCGATGGCAAGGCCGTAGTCATCGTAGCCCAGATCCATATCGGTCAGGTTAAAGGTGAGGCCGAGACGGGCTTCTACGGCGGCGGTACGGTTGTATACAGCCTGTGCCAGAACGTCGGAATCGGCGGCGTCACCGCCGTCCCAGACCACCTTGCGGTAGGAATGGCGGGTAAGTACGCCCACCGTCTGTCCGTTCATGTTAAAATCAGCGGGGAGATTGTCTTTCGCGTTCTTTCTGTCATTGGGATCCAAAGTTTCGTCCGGCGCGGTAGTGGCGGCCGGATCGGTGGTGCCGGGAGTCTGCGTTCCGGGATCTTTGTTGCAGGCGATCATGGCAGGGAGCAGCATCAGCAGTGCCAGCGCCAGCGCGAGAAATTTTTTCATAAGTTTCTCCTTAATATGTATTGGGATTTACCCATAGCATAATTGTACCCCGAAACGAAGTCTTTGTCAAGATTGGAGATAAATTTGCTAGCAACATTCTAATAATTTTCCAAATTTGCGTGCACAATTTTGTGTAAAAGAAACAAAGATAGCGCGTTCCCTTGGAAAACGCGCTATCTGTACGCAAAAGCGGTCGTGCCGGGTTATTCTTCCTGTGCAAGAATGCTGTCAATCAGGTCGGAAAGCTTACTGTTAGCGGCATCCACCTTTGACTGATAAGAAGAAACGTAGTCCTTGGTTTGCTTTTGCAGGCAGGCGCGGAGCAGATTGCTGCATCCTACCTGAGAGCCATACTCGGTCATGAAATCTTTGTAGAAGGAGTCTCTGATAATGTCAATGCACTGACCGGAGTAAGAGTCGCGGGAGTATTTCATCTTCAGCGCAGATTCATAGAATACT
>JAZQDY010000158.1:0-10133 GCA_045547015.1 Eubacteriales bacterium
AGCGTTTCTCTCCGGAATTATTGTATTTTCCGTATTTGTCACTCTGCTTGCCTCGTCTCTTTTATCCTCAACCCTTTTGCGCGGCGTTCCCTCTTCCTTCACGCTGGAATTGCCGCCTTACCGTCGGCCAGCTATTCTTTCCGTGCTCATCCGCTCTGTACTGGACAGAACGGTATTTGTCCTGGGCAGAGCTGCCGCCGTGGCGGCACCGGCCGGTATGCTGATATGGCTTTTGGCAAACGTTGAGGCTGGGGGCATTTCCTTGTTTGCACATCTAACAGGGTTCCTTGATCCCATCGGGCATTTTATGGGCATGGATGGCGTGATCCTTACAGCGTTTATTCTTGGGTTTCCGGCAAATGAAACGGTCATTCCCATCATGATGATGGGATATATGGCATCCGGCACGCTGACCGATTATGACTCACTGTCAACACTGCGCACGCTCTTCATAGAAAACGGCTGGACTCCGGTAACTGCGCTCTGTGTCGTTCTGTTCAGCCTGATGCACTGGCCGTGCTCTACCACACTTCTTACTATACACAAGGAAAGCGGCAGTCTCCGCTGGACCGCGATTGGGTTTCTTCTGCCCACACTGATGGGGATACTCACCTGCGCCGTCATCAACTGGATTGCGCCAATTCTTACCCAATTTTAGCACTCCATCTCACAGAGTGCTAACAATTTACATTTGGGACACAATTATTTCTATGCAAATTCATATTTTTGCTGTATGATACTGTCTGTACCGGGGAAAGAACATACAGTAAGGAGATGCGGCGTAAAACGCCCCGGTTTACGGAGCAATGCGCCGCGCGTAGAAAAAATGAACATGCAGAAACTGACGCAAAAAAGCCTTGAATCCCTGCAAAGCGCGCGGGATCTTGCCGCGGAGAACGGTAATCAGCAATTAACAGAGGCTCATCTTCTCAAAGCATTGCTATCCCAGCCGGAAGGGCTGATCGGAGAGATGCTCCGATCCATGGATGTATCGCTTACGCAGTTCGAAAGCGAAGTTAGCACACTTGTGAACGTTCTGCCAAAAATCGGCGGTGATGTTGATACGGATCGCATCTATCTGTCTGCGGAATTGAACAGCGCTCTCAGTGCCGCCGAAAAGGAAGCCGCCGCCATGCAGGACGAATACGTTTCCGTAGAGCATATATTTCTCGGCATCCTGGAAAAGCCGGAACGAAAAATAAAAGATCTGTTTTCTGCCCACGGCATTACACGGCAGAAGTTTCTCACCATACTGAAAAACGTACGCGGCACGCGGCGTGTTACCAGCGATCAGCCGGAGGGCACGTACGACGTGCTGAAAAAATACGGAACGGATCTGGTGGAGATGGCTCGCCAGCAGAAGCTGGATCCCGTCATCGGCAGAGATGACGAAATTCGCAACGCGATCCGCATCCTGTCCCGCAAGACGAAAAACAATCCCTGTCTGATCGGTGAGCCTGGTGTGGGAAAAACCGCTATCGCCGAGGGTCTGGCACAGCGTATCGTCCGGGGGGACGTACCGGATAATCTGAAAAACCGGATGCTGTTCTCCCTGGATATGGGGGCTCTGATCGCCGGTGCGAAATTCCGCGGCGAGTTTGAAGAACGGCTGAAAGCCGTACTTGAGGAAGTAAAGGAAAGCGCCGGGCAAATTATTCTGTTTATCGACGAGCTGCATACCATCGTAGGTGCGGGAAAAACAGACGGCGCCATGGACGCGGGCAATCTCTTGAAGCCCATGCTGGCACGGGGAGAACTCCACTGCATTGGTGCCACTACCCTGAATGAATACAGGCAGTATATTGAAAAAGACGCGGCATTGGAACGACGCTTCCAGCCCGTACTGGTAGACGAGCCAACCGTTGCGGACACGATCACCATTCTCCGGGGACTGAAAGAAAAGTACGAGGTATTCCACGGCGTAAAAATCCAGGATCAGGCATTGGTCACGGCGGCTTCCCTGTCCGGGCGGTATATTTCCGACCGTTTTTTGCCGGACAAAGCCATTGATCTCGTGGACGAAGCATGTGCGCTCATCAAAACGGAAATGAACTCCATGCCCACGGAAATGGATGAGATCTCCCGGAAAATCATGCAGCTGGAAATTGAAGAAGCGGCACTCTCCAAGGAAACGGATAAACTGTCTGCCGAGCGGCTTTCCGGCATTCGCGAGGAACTTGCCGGCATGCGTGACTCTTTTTCCCAGATGAAAGCCCGCTTGGAAAACGAAAAGCAGTCCATAGGACGGGTGCAAAAGCTGCGTGAGGAAATCGATATCGTAAACGCCGCCATCGAACGGGCACAAAACGAATACGATCTTGCCAAAGCGGCAGAACTGAAATTCGGAAAGCTCCCCTCCCTGCAGAAAGAACTGGAAGAAGCGGAAAACAGTGCCGTGGATAATTCCAAAAACACTCTGCTCCGGGATACAGTGACGGACGAGGAGATTGCAAGGATCATCTCCCGCTGGACCGGGATCCCCCTGTCAAAGCTGATGGAGGGTGAAAGAGAAAAGCTCCTCCATCTGGACGATACCCTGCACCGCCGCGTAATCGGTCAGGATGAGGCGGTTGCGCGAGTATCGGACGCTATTCTCCGCTCCCGCGCCGGCATTCAGGATCCCCGTCGTCCAATCGGCTCGTTTTTATTCCTCGGTCCTACAGGTGTGGGAAAAACCGAATTGGCGAAGGCACTGGCTGAGGCATTGTTCGACGACGAACACAGCATGATCCGCATCGACATGAGCGAATATATGGAGAAATATTCCACCTCCCGGCTCATCGGTGCTCCTCCCGGATACGTAGGATACGACGAAGGCGGTCAGCTTACAGAAGCCGTACGGCGACGTCCCTATGCGGTAGTCCTGTTCGATGAAGTGGAAAAGGCACACCCCGACGTATTCAATGTTCTTTTGCAGGTACTGGATGACGGGCGGATCACCGACAGCCAGGGACGGACAGTGGATTTCAAAAACACCATCATTATTATGACAAGCAACCTGGGATCTGACCGGATTCTGGATGGCATCACGGAAGCAGGTGAAATCAGCGAGGAAGCACGGGAAAGCGTACACGCCCTTCTGAAGCGGAGTTTCCGGCCGGAGTTTCTGAACCGGATGGACGAAATCGTCTTCTATAAGCCGCTGACCAAAGAAAATATCCGCGGCATCGTGGATCTGCTTCTTGCTGATCTTGCAAAGCGGCTTTCTGAACGCCGCCTGTCGCTCGTCGTTACCGATGCGGCGAAAGCGCATATTGCCAATGCCGGCTACGATCCCGTGTACGGTGCCCGTCCGCTGAAACGGTATCTGCAGGCAAATCTGGAAACAAAAATTGCACGAAAAATCCTCCGGGACGATCCGGCCCCCGATACCGTTCTGACCGCAGATTTCGACGGAACGGAGCTCACCGTATCGTAAAACGAAAAAAGAATCGGAAAACACCAAAATGTTCTCCGATTCTTTTCTTTTTTCTCTGTTCCCCTTGCATTTTCTCATATAAAGCGGTATAATATCAGTATTATCCAAGAATATTCCGATTTCAGGAGGCATGCACCCATGCTGGACATTAAGTTTCTCAGAGAAAATCCCGACGTTGTAAAGCAGAATATCAAAAACAAATTCCAGGACGCAAAGCTTCCCCTTGTAGATGAAGTGATTGAACTGGACACCGAGCGCCGCCGCGTAATCCGCGAGGCGGACGAGCTGCGCGGCAGCCGCAATAAATATTCCAAGCAGATCGGTGCACTGATGGCACAGGGCAAGCGCGAGGAAGCCGAAGAAATGAAGCGTCTTGTTACCGAAAACGCCAACAGACTGGCCGCTGACGAGGCACTGGAGAAAGAGCTGGACGAAAAGATCAAGAAGATCATGATGATTATCCCGAACATCATTGATCCCTCCGTTCCGATCGGTAAGGACGACAGTGAAAACGTAGAAATTCAGAAATACGGTGATCCCGTAGTTCCGGATTTTGAGATTCCCTACCACACCGACATTATGGAACGCTTTGCCGGTATTGATCTGGATTCCGCACGCCGTGTTGCCGGCAACGGTTTCTATTACCTGATGGGCGACATCGCACGTGTTCACTCCGCTGTTATCTCCTATGCCCGCGATTTCATGATTGACCGGGGCTTCACCTACTGTAACCCGCCCTTCATGATCCGTTCCGACGTGGTAACCGGTGTTATGTCTTTTGCTGAAATGGAAGCCATGATGTACAAGATCGAGGGAGAGGATCTCTACCTCATCGGAACCAGTGAGCATTCCATGATCGGTAAGTTCATCGATCAGATCATCCCCGAGGCAGAGCTTCCCTACACGCTGACCAGCTACTCCCCCTGCTTCCGTAAAGAGAAAGGCGCACACGGCATTGAGGAACGCGGCGTGTACCGTATCCATCAGTTTGAAAAACAGGAAATGATCGTGGTCTGCAAACCGGAAGATTCTATGATGTGGTACGACAAGCTGTGGCAGAATACCGTTGACCTGTTCCGTTCGCTGGATATCCCGGTACGTACGCTGGAATGCTGCTCCGGCGACCTTGCGGATCTGAAGGTGAAATCCTGTGACGTAGAGGCATGGTCTCCCCGTCAGAAGAAGTATTTTGAGGTAGGCAGCTGCTCCAACCTGGGCGAAGCACAGGCGCGCCGTCTCCGCATCCGTGTAAACGGCGAGAACGGAAAGTATCTGGCGCACACGCTGAACAACACGGTGGTAGCACCGCCCCGTATGCTGATCGCGTTCCTGGAGAATAACCTGAACGCCGACGGTTCGGTGAACATCCCCGTAGCACTCCGTCCCTACATGGGCGGCAAGGAAAAGCTGATTCCTGTAAAGTAAAATTACTCAAAGAAAGAGCGCATCCGGTATGGATGCGCTCTTTTCGGTTACTTAAGATACGGCTTTGTACGACCGCCAGAGTAGTAAGAGAAAGCCCCCGGCGGATCAATCATTTCCCGTACAAAGATCAGCATTGCTGCAAACGAGGGCGTTGGACGGAATGTATAGACCTGCTGCGTTTCGTCATCTAACTCGATCTGCGTGGTGGAAATAAGTTTGTATTTTTTCAGAACATCAATGATTTCGGATGCACGGTCCGGGGAAACACCCATGTTTTTCACCAAAAGTCCCGGCGTAAACGCTTTATTCCCTTCTCTTTTGTGGAGAAAAACGCACGCTTCAAACACTTCCTTCTCGGCAAAATCCTTAAAGAATGCCGGGTAGTCAATCCCTTTGAAAAAAGCTGTCTCCGCATCCTTTATATCGGGCACCAGCAGAAAATACTGCAATCGATTAGCAATGCCCATGCGTGTAAAGCCATGATCGCTGAGTATACTGGAATAACGCTGCTCAGTTTTTGCCAAATCTTTTTCATAATCGGCAACACTGCCATCACTTGGGAATTCGCCAAAAAACGCCCGCTCCATATCCCAGCAAAATTCAAATACCGTCTTGAATCGCTCTTCGTCCGGTGTATCCAAAATTTTTTTGCTCAGTGCGACGTGTAGATTACCGTACTCAGACAAACTTCTGCCAAACAGTTTATCGGTGGATATACCGAAATAATCCGCAATTTTCGGGATCAGCTCCGTATCTGGCACGCCGCCGTTTTCCCATTTGGACACCGCCTGCGGCGTGACACCCACGGCGCTTGCCAGTTCCTCCTGCTTCACGCCCTTCTCTTTTCTGAACGCCGCGATCTGTGTTCCGATTTTTGTAATATCCATGAAAATCTCCTTTTCGTAAAAATTTCGAAAGGCCCTTCGTTGTATGTATTATAACACAATACCAGGTTGTTTTCAATGGATGCTACATTGACAAAATCAACCGCACGCTGTGCGAATTTCGACCACACAACCAGCGGTTGATTTTTGCTTACAGGATCACGGCTCAAAATCAAACACAGCTTTTCCGTTTTCCAGCTTCAGCCGGGCATCAAAGGATTTCCCGGTACGCTTGGATACAAATCCGCTGATTGTATCCGTACGACCGTCGCGCAGAAGCTGCCCCACGCTCGCTTTCGGAATCACTCTACCGCAAATCGGTGAGAAAATGCTGAATTTGCAGCCGTTTTCCTTATAGCCGGCACATCCGTAGCCACGGCGCGTACGACGCACATCCATCCCGCACAGAGGACATTTACCAACGATATCTCCAAAATATCCGGTGTCCGTATCCTGCGCCGTCGGCACGTTTTTCTTCTCGAACACAGCGGCGATTTCCGCTTCCGCAATTGCTACGCTTTCCCGCACGGTAGATTCGCCACGGAACACCCGCTTCAGCGCGCGCCCCACTTCTGCCGTTTTGTATTTATCCATGCCGATTTCCATCTGGGACAGAGATTCAATCAGGAACTCGCCGTCCGGCAGAATCGTATACACATCTTTTTTCAGCTCGATATAGCCGGATTTCCTGGCGTTATCGATAATGCCGGTGCGGGTGGCTTCCGTGCCCAATTCCAATCCCTCGAACATGGCACGGTACTCCTCACGGTCATCGGCTTCTTCCTCTCCATGCTCTGCCGCAGCAGCCTTTTCCTCACGGAACGGATTTTTCAAATAGTTATTCAGCGTTTCCACCGTATAGTGCTTGGGCGGTGTCGTCTCTTTCTCCGTGGGCTGAAAATCAGTGACAACCGTATCGCCTTTCTTCAGCGGCGGCAGGATTTTGTCCTTCTGCGTGGTATCATCGTATTTCATCCAGCCACGCTCCAGAATCACCGTTCCCTTCAGCGTAAATTCCTCAAGAACTGTCTCCCCCTCCATCACGGCGATCTTGATTTCCGTCCGGTCAACAAGGCAATCCTCCGCACAGAACACGGCGGCAAACCGGCGGAACACGGTGGAATACACCTGCATTTCCCTTTCTGACAGATGATTTTTCTGCGGAATCTTATAGGTAGGCGTCAAGGCGGAGTGGGATTCGATTTTGGAATCGTCGAATATGGTTTTACTGTCCTTAAAAACAAGGGGATAACCCAGTTTCTTCGCATTTTCTATGATCTTTTTGATTTTGTCCTTCTCCGCCGCGGCAAGATACTCGGAGTTGGTACGGGGATAGGTCAGATATCCCTTTTCATACAGTCCCTGCACGATTTCAAGGGATTCGGTCATGGACATTTTGTATTTTTTGCTGAGGACGTTCTGCAGTTTGGACAGCGAATACAGCTTGCCCGGTGCCAGCTTATCCTTCTTGTGACGCACCGATGTAACTATCGTATTGGCGGCATTATATCGGTCGCACAGGCGCTGGGCATCCACAAGGTGGTTTTTATCAAATTTCTGCTTGGCGGTAAGTTCCACCTTTTCGCCATTCGTCTCAGCACGGCTGACTACGGCATAGTATGGCTCCGGCACGAAGTTACGGATTGCCATATCCCGATCGTAGATGGCGCGGACAATGGGCACGATCACCCGCCCAACCCGAAGCAGCGTGCCTGTTTTCAAGGTAGCATATCGGGTAAGATTTACCCCGTACAGCCAATCGATGTAGGTACGGGCGTAGCCCTCGTTGGCCAGATTCTCGTACTCCGTCTCAGATTTCATACTGCCGAGTGCTTCCGCTACCGTCTCCGGTGTCTGATCCGGCAGCCAAAGCCGGCAAAGTTCCTTTTGGCTTTCCAGTGCGTGGCGGATACAAAGGCGAACGATGATCTCCCCTTCCCGATCGGCGTCTCCGGCGTTTACGATCTTATCAACGTCCGGTCGGTTGCACAGCGTGCGGATCGTTTCAAACTGCTTTTTCACGCCGGCATCCAGCGAGCCGTCCGCATTCTTGCGAAGCTCAAAGCGGAATTCCTCCGGGAAGCAGGGGATATTCTTTATACTCCAACGGTTTCCGTCAGGGTTGGGCCGGTAAGCTTCAATATCACAGAGAGAAAACAGATGACCGAACGCCCAGGTAACAAGATAGCCGCCGCCCTCGATATAGCCGTCACGGCGGGACATCCGTGCATCCGAGTGCGCCGCGATTCCGTCCGCAATATTGCGTGCCAGCGACGGTTTCTCCGCAATGATGAGGATCATGTTGTCTCTCCTTTCAATGATATGCCGGGCAATGGGATCTCCACTGCCCGGCAAACGTATTTATGCCAAAAATCCGTTAACGATCTGCTCCTCGGCCTCTGCCTCGGAAAGGCCGAGGGTCATCAGCTTTATCAGCTGTTCACCGGCAATCTTACCGATGGCGGCCTCGTGAATCAGCGAGGCATCCACGTGATTCGCCGTAATCTGCGGGCTGGCAAGCACACAGGCATCATCCATAATGATAGCGTCACACTCCGTGTGGCCTGCACAGGCGGTGTTTCCGTTCAGTCGGCTGACGAATTCCTGCCGGCTGTTTTCCTTCGCCACACTGCGGGAAATCACGTTTACGGAGGAACCCTCACCGTTCATATCCACGGTGAAATCGGTAACGGCATGCTGATCGCCTACGGTCATGATTTTCTCATGCACCACAAGCGAAGCCCCTGCCGCAAGATCCCCGTTTGTCACACGGGTGGTATCGTCGATACCGCCGATCTGCGTGGTCTCCATTTCCATGTGAGCACCCTCTGCCAGATGTATCACCGTGGTAGGATTCATGAGGCGCTTACCGCTTCCCTCTCCCTCACCGTAATGCTTCTCCACGTAACGCAGCCGTGCATTCTTTCCCAGATGGAACGTATGAATACCGTCGTGGGCGGAATCGCCGCATCCGGCGTTATGGATACCGCATCCGGCAATGATAACCACATCCGCATCGTCCCCGATGAAGAAATCGTTGTACACCATATCTTTGAGGCCCGCTTCACTGATGACCACGGGAATGTGGACACTCTCGTTTTTGGTGCCGGGTTTAATGATAATATCGATACCCGGCTTGTCCGTTTTGGTCTGGATGTCGATATTGGCAGTGGTATTTCTGCCGCCTGCCTTGCCGTTTTCCCGGATATTATACGCGCCTACCGGCAGCGAATCCAGATCGGCAACCTCTTTGAGAAGACGCTGTTTGATTGCATCCATCACGCACGCACCCCCTCTACCTTATCGGCAAGTACGCTGCACGTGCCGCTTTCTGTGCCGGAAAGAAGTCCCGGCAGAAGCTCGGTCCGGGGACCGACGGCAGCAACCTCTCCGTTTTTGATCACCACGATGGTATCGGCAATATTGAGGATACGCTCCTGATGGCTGATAATCAGAATATTCCCTTTCGTCTGCTCGTGCATTTTTTCAAACACACGAATCAGGTTCTGAAAGCTCCACAGATCAATGCCGGCCTCCGGCTCGTCAAAGATGGACAACTTCGTTCCACGGGCCAGGATCATAGCAATCTCGATCCGCTTCAGCTCGCCGCCGGACAGGCTGGCGTTCAGTTCCCGATCAATATAATCACGGGCGCAGAGTCCCACTTCGGAAAGAAGGGCGCATGCCGTGTCCACATCCGTTTTCTTGCCTGCCGCGAGGCTTAAAAGATCCTTGACACGCAGTCCCTTGAAACGTACGGGCTGCTGAAAAGCGTAGCTAATGCCGAAATTGGCACGTTCTGTGATCGATTTATTTGTAATATCCACACCGTCCAGCAGGATTTTGCCGGAGGTGGGCTGATATATGCCGGCTATAATTTTCGCGAGGGTGGATTTTCCGCCGCCGTTGGGACCTGTGATCGCCACAAAGCGGTCGTTAATTACGAGATTTACATCATGAAGTATTTCCCGCTCACCGCCGACGTTAAAGCCGACGTTTTGCAGTTCCAGCATAGATTTCCTCCTAAAAAAATGGATTTTGACAAGGCGGAATACTATTTTGCCTTATCATATTATTATATTACCAAAAATATAGCTTGTCAACACTTTTTTAGAAAGAATCTAAAAAAACCGTGCCTGCGGCACGGCTTTTTCGTGGAATCAAAGTGCAATTTCGTTAACCATGTTGTAGTACTTGCGGAACTCTTCCTTCTTCTCCGCAATCACCTTATCCATAGCGGCAATCTCCTGCTGTGAGTATTTCTCCAGCATGCCGTCTTTCAGCGTACCCTTGTAGTAGCGGTCCAGGCACTGGGAGTACAGAATATCCACTGCAACGATCTCACTCTTCTGCTGGCACATTACCAGATTGCTCTCACCAGCAAGCAGATGATCCACGGCAGCCAC
>JAZQDY010000159.1:0-17225 GCA_045547015.1 Eubacteriales bacterium
TACAGACGAGAATCTTCGTATACAGCATATCGCCGTCACGGTACAGGTAGCCGCACTCAATGGCTTTTGCCGCGTGCTCCTTTTCTGCTTCCGTCAAGGAAGAAACGGAAAGTCCGTCGATAGCACGAAGTGCCAGCTGAATTTGCGGATCGTTCGATACGTTGTGTCCGCAATGAAAGTGCGCCTTTATACGTGCAGTGTAGATATTTTCCAGTTTGACTTTGGAAAAGCCGCAGACATTTGCTGCTTCCACTCCATCCCAGCCGGCACCGAACTGCTTTCCGTTATCCACATATCCGAAAACACTGAACGGACGGTTTGCCTTACCGACATCGGAGAAGTATTTTTCACGCAGAATCCGTTCCACATTATCCGAAAAGGCATAGGATATCCGATGCATCTGCTGCCACAGAATGAGATTCATATCCACTTTCTTATTAAGATAAGGGAAAGCAAGATATTCCTCTCTGTGATCTTCAATATACTTTACGATAACGTCACAAATTTTTGGCATTTGCTCGGTATAAAATGCATTTGCTTTTTCAATTACGTCCTTGTCAAGCAGAACGAAGTTGATGGCATACTTTCCGTTATCAAGACGGCGAAGAAGTCCGTACTTCATATTTTCGCCCAAATGGAGAATTTTTAGTTCTTCCTCCACGTAAACGGTAGGTACGTTCAATTCCTCGGCAATCTCGGCGGCACTCATAGGCTTTTTACGGCAAAGCCATACAATATGCTTAGAAAACATTCTGGTGCATACGTTTCGGGGATCTCCCCAGAGAGGATTGCCGTTTCCCCAAATCACGAAATCGATCTTATCAAGTGCCACGGGCTTATTATAGGTTTCCGTCATTTTTTCTACCTCGCTTTTGATTTTCTGTCTTGCTGAAAACAGTCTCTGACGAACGGCGCCTTCGCTTGTGTTTTGTCTTCCCGCTATTTCGGATACGGAAAGACCGTCTAGGTAGAACTGGATTATTACCTCCCGGTATGCTTTCGTCAAAAAAGCAATCCTGCGGTACACGGAAACGAGCAATTCCTCCGTATCATCCTGCGTATCTTCGTCGGGTATGAAGGGCAGGATTTCTTCCGGATCTCCTTCATAGACAGCATCTGCGTGCCCTCTCCGCTTCTTTGAGAAATTGGCGTACACATTGCGTGCTACCCGCCAGATAAACGGATAAACGCTCTGGATTTCGCCTTCCGTATCTGCAGCCTTCACCAAAGAGAGGAGAATATCTGAACACAAGTCTTCTGCTTCGTAGCTGTCGCTTGTTCTTGCGTAGCAAAAGCCAAACAGCTTTTCAAGCAATTCGTCGGTGAGATATGTTAGCAAGTCCTGTTTTTTCATGTGTTTCTCCAAGCGATTGATCAATGCTTTCACTCATATAGTCTTTGCACACAGGTAAAAGTTAGGCAGTTTTTAGAAAGTAACGAAAAATTTTCCCGTTAAACAAAGAAGCCCCGGCGGGGCTTCTTTAAGGACTTCGGATATAATCGTCGTAAAGAATGGAGCAGACACCTATCGTGGTGTATTTTCCCTTTATATACATAGCTTCCCGCCGGAATCCCTCAAACGTCATACCGCATTTTTCCATAACACGTCGGCTCCGGTCATTGCCGAGCATGTACTTTGCCTCCATGCGGTGCAGATTCAGATCCATAAACCCAACCCGCAAAACGGCACGCACGGCCTCGGCGGCAATACCGTGTCCCCAATAATCCCGATTCAGGACATAACCGATCTCGCCGCTGTTGTGGGAATAATCAAAGGAAGTAAAGCCGCAGGTGCCGATCATGGTTTTGGTTTCCTTCCATATAACCGCCCAATCGTGAAATTCGCCGCTTCTGTATTTCGGAATGATATAGGAAAGATACCGGAGGGTATAATTCGCATCCGGATGCGGATCCCAGGTAAGATATTCCGTCACAGCCGGATCTTTCGCATAAGCGAACATATCATGGTAATCCGTCTTTTTCATACGTCTGAGGATGAGCCGCTGTGTAACCAGTTCCGGAGGATCTCGGAAATATCGAATAACTGTATCTTTTGTCATGCTGTCTCCCGATTTTCGTACTGTGATTATTATATATCTTTACGGAATGAATTGCAAGAGGAATTTCTACGGATACGTTAAATATAAATTTACGAATCTATTATTGAAAGACGGCGGGAAGTGTGCTATAATAATCCATATTATTCTGTGAGGCGAAAATTTATGGCAACTCGAAACTCCATTGCATTTCTCGGTGTGGGCAATATGGGTGCCGCTATCGTAAACGGCATTCTGCAAAGCGGCGTATTTCAGCCGCAGAATATTGTTCTGTGCGACGTTTATGAAGATAAATGCCGTCCGTTTATTGAAAAAGGATGCGCGTATACGGCTTCTCTCCAGGAAGCTGTCAGAATGGCTGATGCGGTGCTTCTTGCTGTAAAGCCCCAGCAGATCAATGACGTATTCGACGAAATACGCCCCTGTATATCCGGCAAACTTGTACTTTCCATCGCAGCCGGGGTGCCGATTGCACGGATTTCTGAAAATCTTCCCGGTGCGTCCGTAGTACGCGTTATGCCCAATACACCTCTCCTTGTGGGCGAGGGTGTCAGCGCCCTTTGCCGCGATGAAGCAGTATCTCCCGTATCTGAAGAGGATTTCGCGCTGGCATTCCGGATTTTCTCTGCATCGGGCACTGCTTTTGAACTGAAGGAAGAGCAGATCAATCCCGTTACGGCACTGACTTCCAGCTCCATTGCGTACTTTGCCCGGTTTATCGGCGATATGTACAACTGGGCACTGAACAACGGGTTTTCGGCCAATGATGAAACTCTGTCTATGATCTGCCGCTCCGCCATCGGCACGGCACAGCTCTTACAGAAAACCGATTTTGATCCGCTTTCTCTGGAAAAAGCCGTTACCTCCAAAGGCGGCACGACGGAGCAGGCCATGAAGGTATTTACAGATGATGGGCTGGATCAGATGATCCCCAAAGCTATGGATGCCTGCCGCCGCCGTGCGGACGAGTTGGCAGGGAAGTAATTAGTATCTGGTGACATAGGTGACAGCGTGTCCGCATATATTGTGATGATCGCACGTACTTCTTTTTGGAGGTGTTTTGCTTTTGTCACACACAGCTACGATGGGCGACAGCCGAAAATCTGTAAACTGTCTCCGGCGCGATACGGCCGCGTTCCTGTTTGCACTGTGCATCACGGTTCTGACCGCATTAGTCGGGTACTCTTCGGTCCCGCTTATTACGCCGGATGGGTGTTCTGTTTCGCTTTTGCCCGTTAATCTATATGCAGACTGTGAGACAGTGACCGCCGTGATTTTGCGTTTTACTGTTTTAAGCCGCCCGATTCTTGTGCAGACTGCTCTTGTATGGCTCAGCGCATACGTACACTTTGAAAAAGCGCTCTCCGGTTTTATGTTTGCCGTGCGCGGTGTATCCTTGGGGGTTGCCATACACGTGCTCTTTGATTTGCCTGATTCTGCCGCGTTCGCTCCTTTAGTCGTGGCTTATACGGCAATTACGGTGATTTTGCTTCTGCTTGTACGGTGCATTCGCAAAGAATCCGGTGCCCGTCCCGCCGGCGAATCATTTATCTGCGCGCTCATTGCCGCCGGTGCGGCCTTGTGTGTGTGTATTGCTGTATCCCTCTTGTATTACATTGATTTTTGAAAGGAAGCACCGTGCGGTGCGGATGTGAAAATGAACAGATATACCGATAACGACACTGAACGCGAGAATAAAAAAAGACGCTCCTGGTTTGACCGCGTACAAAAGGAGAGAGAAGGCGTCGATCCAAATGAGCCAAAAGCGCTTGATAATCCGACTGTTTCTGCCTTTTTCAAGCTGTTCGGCCGAAAAATCAATACGCTTTTTTCTGTGAATCTTCTTTATATTTTCGGAAACTTCCCAATTTTCTTCTTTCTGCTTGCCACCAGCGGATATGTTTCCGACAGCTCCTTTGCACCGTATCATCAGAATTATGCGCCGCTTCTGGGGGCATCGCTGTTTGATCCGTCGCCGGTCACCGCAGCGCTTCTCGGCATATTCGGATTGCAGACCGGTGTTACCATCCCCACAACAGTAACATATATACTGTACGGACTCACCGCGCTTTTGCTTGTTACGTTTGGTCCCGTGAATGTTGGAACCACATACGTAATCCGCAGCATGGTGCGTGAAGAAGGATTTTTCCTTTTTTCCGACTTCTGGTATGCTATCAAGAGAAACGTGAAACAGGAATTTATCTTTGGTGCCATTGATCTCATCATCATGGGACTTCTCGGATATGATTTCTTGTACTTCTATTTAAACCTTGCTTCCGGAAGTACGTTTATTTACATCCTGTTCTTTATCACCTTTGCAATGATTATCATTTACGCTATGATGCGTATGTATATTTATCTTATGATGATAACATTTGATCTCTCCATTTTCAAGCTTTTGAAAAATGCTTTGTTTTTTACGATACTTGGCATCAAGAGAAATATTATGGCGCTGCTTTGGATCGTTTTGCTCGGTGCAATCGAGTATCTGCTTCTCATGATTTTCTTCCCGCTTGCAGTGATTCTTCCGCTTGTATTCCTATTTTCAGCAGGAGCATTCGGATGTGCGTTTGCTGCCTATCCGAAAATTAAGGAAATCATGATTGATCCGTATTATTCCGATACCGCCGCGGACGAATCCGAGTCATAATTTAAAAATCCTGTGTGTCCGCAGACACACAGGATTTTTATTATGCCAATTCTTTATTCGTGATCTTCTTCCACACGAGTTTTACAACCCACACGCCAAGGAAAGCGAACAGGACACCGAGAAGCGCGCCGGCAAGCACATCTGTAGGATAGTGGACGTACAGATAGAGGCGGGAGAGCGCAACCAGAATCGCCGCAACCATGGCCGGGATACCAAGCCGCTTATCACGGATCATCAAAACGGTGGCGCCTTCCAACGATGCGAGCGTATGTCCGGATGGAAAGGAATAGTCAGAAAGACGTTCCACAAGCAGCGGAATTTCACGAAATGTATTGGCGTCGTACGGGCGGATTCTGCCCACAAGCGGCTTCAGCGTCATATTCCCGACAAGAAAGCCGAACAGCAGAGCAGCACCCATCATAGCACCGGTAGCACGCGTTTTTTTGAAGATCAGAAGTATGGCGGCCAGAAGCATCCAGAATATACCGTGATCGCCGAGTTTTGTAATAAGAGGGAAGAACCAATCCAAAAACGCACACTGGAATGTATTCTGAATCCAGTCCAGAACACCGATTTCCAGCTGATTTAACTGTTCAAACATACAGCAGTTACTCCTTTAATGATTATATCTGTCGTAGATCAGAAATTTGTCATCCACACGACGCAGGAAATAGGTAATATCAATATAATCGCGATAATCCTCCGCACCAGTACGCTTCAGCACGTGTGTGAAGCTGATCCGGCAGGAGAATGTATTCTCGTCGTACTGATAGAATTCCGAAGTTCGGACATCTTCAAAATCATATGAATTATGCTTGATAACAAAATAGGTTTCAGACGTGCGCAAGTTGCTGTACAGCTCACTTTTAGGATCCAGATATACGGACGGCGTACGGAACATGGCATCATTCTGCATATACATAGAGATGGCTTTAGCCGCTTCGATCACGTATGCACTGTGCTCAGAGGCCAGCACGTCGCTGTAAAGAATATCTGCCCGATATGTGCCGTTCGGCATTGTATTCACAACACAGTCCCGTCCGTCCGGTGCTTTGACTGTTACAGAATTGGGGCGGAGATACAGACCGTCTGCCTTGTATTCGACAAAAACGATACCTTCTACTCCATCAGGCATGAAATCACAGGTTTTGTCCTTTATCACCGTTTCCGTCAGCATAGACTCGTCCAGTGGTATATCGTTTACAAAAACGGTATATCCGCGCGGCACCGTAACAGATACCGATTCGGTGGGGGCACAGTACAGTTCGAAATCAGTCACTTCATAGAGAGTGAAGCCCTTTTCCGATTTTCTCGCCGATTCATTCAGCGTAAAGGAGGAGAACTTAATGTCATCCGCTTTGACGATGTAGCGCAGCGAGGTATCAAGTCCTGTAGTGATGGCTGAAAACGATACATTTTTTCCCCTAGTGAATGCGGAAAGATATTGACAGAGAGCATCCTTTGTCTCGTAAGCGGTAAGCGGGACATCGCACTTGTCTACCAGTTTTGAAAAATCGCCGGAAGCATAATACTCATCGAAAACACGCACTGCTTCATACTGAGGACGGGCAGATTCATAGTCCGAGAGGTACGTTTCCACAACACCGATAGCTACGTGGATGGCAATAACCGCAAGAGCAATACAGATAAAATATACAGCATAAAAGATAGGAAGTCTTTTTCTTTGTCTCACGTTCATCCCTCCGTTCCCGCAGCATTCGGCATGACCATAAAGAAGGTAGGCATCCGCCGGGGCGTTGTAAACGCCTTATATTTGTTCACAAGCCCTTTCAGCTGATACTGATCCAGAAGGGAAGTGTCCATACCGTACTTCGTATAGTAATCCTCATAGTACATAAGCGCCGATGAGCCGCCGTCAAGCATGCCTGCGGTAATGGCACCGTAAGATACCATGATATCAATTACATCGTTATGTGTTGCGCCAAGGCTGCTGGCGGAGCGTCCGTCTGTAACGAGAAGGATGACGGCACCGTCTGCCCGCTGACCGATTGCTGTACGCTGCGCTGTGCCTGTATTGCTGTCGGCGTAGTACAGGTGAATATTGTCTCCGTCGTGATCGATCAGAACGTTGCCTGTCTGGAAGGAAACTGCATCGCGGATACCCAGTTTATCAGCCCGCTCCTGTGTCATTCCTTCCGATACAACCAGTTTATTGTCGTTATCAAAGCCAATGAACGTTTTCCAGGTGTAATTGTCCTTCCAGACACAGGCACCTTTGGAATACGTTAGCCCAATAGGTGTATCTCCGGTACCGGTACCACCAATATCGGAAAACTCGCCGGCGTTGATAGCTGCTACAGCACCCTCCCGTGCCGCTACATCAAAAATCCGCGCGCCGGTTTGCCCGCTCTTGTAATCGCTGGAAGTTCCCACGAAAACACGGGATGGATCGCGGACAATGAGAACGTATGCTTTATAGGTGGAGCCGCTGATTGTCTCAAAAAGCATGCCGTCTTTGGCGGATGCCCATTCATCCACAGCGCCGGAACTTTCACCGGCCGCGCCAGTCTGTTTCTGCGCAGATGCATAGTCTTCCAGCGACATCACATCTGTACTGATGATTTTACTGTCTGCGAGAATCTGTTCCACAGTCGCATCATCGAGAAAGAGTCCGGGCACCCATTTTGTGGCACTGGCCTGTAAGGCAGACAGAACAAGGAGATTACGGACGGTAGGGCTTGGGCCGTTTGCAACGGCGCCGCAGAGTGCGAACACAGCATACACAAGCAGCACTACAACAGTCACTGCCACAAGTGCACAGCGGCGGAGAATACAGCCGGTTGTCAGTTTCCTTTTTTTCTTTGCTTTTGACGGAGAAGAGAAAGACTTGTCCCGGCGCAATTCTTTTTCATGTGCAAATTCTTTTGTATATTCGGCCGCCGGGCTTATCTTCTTTCCTTTTGCTGGTTTATATACTTTGGGCACGTATGTGCCCGAAGCTGAAAATGCTTTCTTTGGATTCAATTTAAATACCTTCTGTTAAAAATATTTTTAGTAGTTATCTCTTTTTCGTGTTGTTGTCAGCAAACACCCATTCGCGCTGTGCACGGAAACTGACAAGGAACAGCACTGTATCCACGGCAAATTTCACGATGGTTTTCAAAAGTGCGTATTCGCCGCCGACCATATTGGTTAAGAGCGAAAAAACGCCCATTGCGCCGGAAGAAATCGCCATGATAACAAGAGCCAGCACATAGTATCGTAATAGTGTTGTTTTGGACGAGGCACCGCTCTTGAACACCGCTTTTTTGTTCAGCCAATAGTTAAACAGAGAAGAAATCACGCGCGCCGCAACACCGTATATCACGTCCGCCCACGCGCCCAGTGCCAGAATGGAGAGCTTTGCCAGCAAATAATACATGCCCAAATCCACAACAGCGGAAATGGCTGAACTGGAAATAAACTTCAGGATCAGTCCGTAAATGCGGATTGAGTCACGGATGGGACGGAAATGGGAAGTTTTATTCTCCTCTATGTAGACGGTGTGTATTTTTTCTTCCCTGTACGGGATATTCAGCGAACTCATCATGAGCAGCATGTTGGTTTCATACTCATAACGGTCACCGTCCACAGCAATCATGTCCGGCAAAAACTTTGCAGGAATGGCGCGCAGACCTGTCTGCGTATCGGAAATACGTAATCCGCAGAACAGACGGAATACAAGGGAAGTGGTTTTGTTGCCAAAGCGGCTGCGAGGCGGTACATGCGGTTCTGAAAAATCGCGCACACCCAAAATGAGGGAACCTGTTTCGCACATTGCTGCAGCACACCTGAGCACGTCCTCTGCAATGTGCTGACCGTCACCGTCTACTGTTATTACGCCAGAAGTCTGACGTTTTTTCTCTAAATAATAACGGAACGCCGTTTTGAGAGCAGCACCTTTTCCACGGTTTATTTCATGCGTCAACAGGGTACAGCCGGGGAGATCTTTTGGGAAATTGCCGGTAAATTCAGGTGCGGAACCGTCATTTACAAGGAGTATGTCGGTAAATCCGACCGCAATAAGATCCTCCACTGTTTTTCTCAGTTTTTCATCCGGGTTAAGAGAGGGAATTACTACTGTTACGTTTGTTGTATTCACGTTATCACTTCTTTTCATGAATTTCGAATATATGCTGTTTCATTACTCACTTATGGTTCGTTTTTCGGCAGAAATTCTTCTGAAACCGTGTTTTTCAGATAATTATTGATTCCATCCAGCGTTATAGAATTACCGTAATAGGAAATTCCGTGCGATTTTGCCAGATCGTCCGTGAAATCAGAAAGAAAGTACACCTGATTTTTGTAAAAAGAGCTGTTGAAATAGTAAACTGTAGGAATGAATTCTACATTGTCGATAGCAGGAACTCCGTCCGTAAGCACCATATCAAAGGTAATCATTCCGCCAAGCATATTGTAATCACGAGCCATCTCCGCCGCAAAGTTGCCGAGAGAATAGGCGCACAGCGTTCTGCCGCCATCCTCACGTTCGATCCATTCTACCGGCTGGATTACGTGCGGATGATGGCCGATAATGGCATCGGCGCCGTTATCTGCTAAAAGGGAAGCAAAATCCCGCTCAATCTGCGTGGGTGTGAATGTATTTTCCGCATCCCAATGCACAGATACAATAACAAAATCCGCCAGTTCCTTTGCTCGTGCAAGCTGTGTGACTGCCGCTTCCTCATCGAAATAGGGAACTACGAGAGGAGAGTCGGCAGGCAGGGAGAGGTAGTTGGTGAAATAGGTATAAGCCAGAAAAGCAACGCGGATGCCGTTTGTTTCTACAATGCGGACCGTTTCATAATCGTTTTGATCTTTGTAGCCGCCGATCATGGTGATCCCGTCCATAGAGTTCCAGAAGTCTATGGTGGCAGCAAGCCCGCTTTCGCCTTTGTCCAGCATATGGTTGTTGGCAATATTCACTACGTCAAAACCGACTTCTTTTATGTCATACCCAAGATCCTGCGGTCCGTTAAAATGCGGATAATAAGAAAACGCAAATCCGTCCCCGCACATCAGTGTTTCCTGATTGACAAAAGCGATATCTGCGGAAGCAATCCGATCCGCTACGTTTGCAAACATCGGTGCAAAATTATACGTACGCCCATCCGCTGCGGCACAGGATTTGGCATCTCGCACGTTGCCGTAATAGATAATGATATCGCCGGCACCAAGGAAAGAGGCCTTGCGTACGTCCGGTTCCGGCGGCGCCGTCGTTACGTCGGCTGTATCCGCCGCATCTGTCGTAACAGGAACCGTTGATGTTACCGGAGCATAAACATCTGTGGTATCCGCTGTGTCAGATGTTTCGGCAGGCAGATTTTTATTGTCGGGAGCAGTTGCCGTTCGGAACAGTGGAGAGTCGCACGACATCATAAACATACAGCAGACAACAAAAAAAATCATCAGTTTTGCGGCAGAAAAAACAAATTTTCTCACAAATCCTCCGAATCAGCGTCCAGTACAGAGTACAATAAGACGCTCAATATAATCATACCTATATATAATATCACATTCATACATAAATTGCAAGATTTTGCCGACATTTCCCGCGGATTTCGGTCAAAATATATCTTGCATTTCTTTGAAAAATTTTATACAATATATAATGAGAAAATATATTGTTGAATTTAGCAGGAGAGGAATAACGTAATGAATAAATCTGCCGTCCTTGCCGGGCGCATCGCCGCTGTTGCTGCCGCGATTCTTCTGGTGCTTTTGATTGCCGCTTACGGCGTTATGTGGATACTGGTACACGGCCCGTCGCCGACAGCCAGAAGGCTTTTCGTGCTCTCGGTAAAAGAAACGTCTGCGGGCGGATTTCTTGCCGATATATATTTGTCAGAGGAGGAGATTGCCGCAATTCTTGGAACGAATGCAGACGATGTCCCCCAGGAATCTGTGGATGTATCTCTTATTAAACTTCCGGAAACAGAGGAAATTCCCGCGTTGCCTGCGGTAATTGCGCCCGACGACACATCAGCCTCCTGGGAGCCCGATGAAACACCAGAGACAACCGTACCGTCTGATACTACAGCTTCTTCCCCTGAAGAAGATAATGGCGGCATTGAAGTGATCGATATTGAGGGATCAACATATAACGGAAAGCTTCTCATTATTTCTGATCCAAAACGCGTTTTTGTGGGTGTGCCGGACCGATACGGTGCAGACGCGTCCGGCCTTACCGTAGCCGCTATGATTGATAAGTATGACTGCGTAGCGGGTACAAACGCCGGCGGATTCTATGACCCCAACGGAAATGGTACGGGAGGCATTCCCGATGGCATCGTAATATACGAAGGGAAACTTCTCTGGGGCAATCTTGCCTCCTCCTACAATGTTGCTGCTCTTGACAAAAACGGTATTCTGCATGTAGGCTGGATGAGCGGTCAGCAGGCCATGGATCTGGGGATTCAGTACGCGGCCAGTTACGGCCCGGCTTTGATTATTAACGGCAAGGCATGCAACGAAACAAAAAATCTGGGCGGCGGTCTGAATCCACGCACGGTAATCGGACAGCGTGCCGATGGCGCCATTCTGCTCATGGTTATCAACGGCAGATCTCTGAACAGTCTTGGTGCAACCTACGATGACCTGGTGGAAATTATGCTTTCTTATGAAGCGGTAAATGCCACGAATCTGGACGGCGGTTCTTCCTCCATCATGATTATGAACGGAGAATACTTGACAAGCAGTGCTTATATTTTCGGAGAAAGGGTAGTCGCTACGTCGATTTTGGTGAAATAAATGAAGCTGTCGCGTTTTTGGAAAATCTATCTGATCTCCTTTATCTCGGCTATCTGCGTTGTGGCGATTGGACTTGGTGTTTTTTACGGATTGATTGATTCTTACGAGAAATCTCAGCCTGAATATGCCGCCCAAGCCTATGCTGATGCGCTGACAGACAAAATGCTGTCCCGCCTGGTAATGGATGCACTTCCGGAAACAATTTCGATATATGAAACCAGGGAAGAGCTGCGCGCCTTCTGCATGCTTGAGCTTGATGCCTTGGATGGAAGTTTTACTGTACGCAAGGATTACAAGAATTATTCTTCCGCAAAGCCTTCCTTTAATATCATCAAAGATTCTGTTGTTGTTGCCTGCATATCTTTGGCGCGGGATGAAGACGGCTCATTCGGCATGAAACGCTGGCGGATAGAAAAAGTCAGTGCACTGCCGGAAAACTGGACATCGCCTCCCATGGAATATATGTTCTACGTGCCCGCCGGAGCATCTTTGACAATTAATAATGTAGATGTATCCGACGAGGATTTGACAGATACAGATATCCCTTATACGTATACAAGTGTCTATGAACCAAACAGCTCCTCGCGGTGGAACATTTACACTGCGCGCGATCTGCACATGACTCCAAATGTTTCATGTTCATGGGGAGACGATGTATGTCCCTCTGAAATTCATGGGAATACGTATCTCTTCAAATATCCGGCATCAGCCGAAAATACGTATACCATAACCGTTCCTCAGGAAGCTGTGGTGTCTGTCAACAAGATTCCTTTGACGGAAAAGGATATCACCGCGCGGAATATCCCTTACGAGTATCACAAAGCAGAAGCCGCTTTATCTACGCTGCCTACAGCGGTAACGTACAGCGTTTCCGGCCTATTTGATGTTCCGGAGATGAAAGCTGTTCTCGGGGAAACAGAATTGGAATTTTCAAAAGAGGGAAGTGTGTACACCGCTGTATACCCGGCAGATATGCTGTATTCATGCACGATTCGTGTTCCGGCAGGCAGCACTGTTACGCTGCACGGCACAGACTGCTCTGCCTATCTTACCGGCCAGGAAACTGCCTTTACAGCGCTTTCCGCTCACATAACTTCACTCCCTGTTTATGATGTCTATACAGTTTCCGGGTTGTACACATCACCGGCAGAAGGAATTACAGTAACGCTGAACGGTGAGGCATTGCCATTTACTGTTCAGACGGACGGATACACTGTGGGGGTCCGTGCAGGTTTTGCTTATGTGGAAAACAAAGAAATTGATGACCGCGCTATTGCATTCGTGCGCGACTACATTACGTACACCGCGCAGGGATACAACAATCTGGATGCCAACTTGCAAAGAGTTTTGGCCTATGTGCTCCCTTATACGGAAGCGTACAGCCGTATAGCCAATTCACGCATCGGTATTTACTACGTTACGCCGGTTACCGCAAACGAATACAGAAAACTGGATGTTTCCTCAATAATCGAATACAGTGATGATCTCTATGGATGCACTGTTGATTTTGATGTAATGCAAAAGACCTATTATGTTCAAAACGATTACGCCGGGCAGATACAACTGCTTTTTGTTAAGAAAAACGGCGTCTGGAAAGTTGCTGATATGCAGATCGATTCTAAATAGCGTTTACGAATGCGCTGTTCACGTTGAAGTAAATTCATAATATCATACGCCGCTCATATACTGTACTAACACTATGGAGCGGAGAGATACTATGAGAGAGAACACCTCGACAGAATGGCTTGCCGGCATAGAAACGGAAGAAAAAGAACGATGTGTACGTCTGGCAGAATATTTGATTGAAAACAAAACAACGGTACGTGCTACTGCAAAATATTTTGGAATCAGTAAATCAACAGTACATAAAGATGTCTCCGAGCGACTCCCGCACATAAACGCAGTACTGTACAATAAGGCAAAAGATATCCTGGCAATCAATAAAGCAGAACGACATCTGCGCGGCGGTCAGGCTACAAAAATCAAATACAGTACATTGAAAACGAAATCAAAAAAGCGCTTATATTGACAAGGCTTTCTGAGCGGTGTATAATTAAGTTGTACTGTACATGATAAGAAATAGGGCAGTATCACACCGATCAGTGTGCACACTGGCGGGCAAAAATAACAGTATTCAGGATAGTGCGTTATTCGCAAAGCATTCTTTGCAAAGCCGGCTGGGTTGCGACCCAATTATACAAAATGCAAATTTTGTATAATTGGGAGAAATGGTTGAGACATATAGGGGGGATATTATGCTGCTGACTTTTGATATCGGCAATTCTGCAATTTCCTTTGGTGTGGCGGATATTGCTGGAGATCATCCCAAGTTTATCTTTATATCCCATATTGCATCGAAACCTCACAGGACTTCGCCGGAATACACGGTGTTAATTCAGGAGATTTTGAAACTCCACTGCGTGGATCGCTCAGATATAGATGCTGTTGCCGTTTCCTCTGTTGTACCTGAGCTCACCAATGTTATTTTGGAAGCAGCATCATTCTATACCAAAACCACTGCGCTGATTGTGGGTCCCGGCGTTCGCACCGGTCTGAACATCCGTATTGAGTCGCAGACGCAATTAGGTTCTGATATTGTTTCCAACGCTGTGGCTTCTATTGCGCTTGGACCTGTACCGGCAGTAATTGTTGACATGGGTACGGCTACAACGATCACTTTTATAGATGGTACAGCGGCTATGGTCGGCACGGTAATTTGTCCCGGTCTTCAGATATCCATGAAAGCACTTTCCAGTGAAGCATCCTTGCTCGGCGGATCGGATTTTTCCCGACCTGCACAGATTCTTGGAAAAAACACACATGATGCGGTCAATTCCGGTATTATCAACGGCCATGCTTTGATGATTGACGGATTTATTCGAGAATTACGTCAATCTTTTACCGCAGCTGAAGAAAAACTTTCCTTGATCGCTACTGGCGGACTTGCACAATCCGTCATCCCCTATTGCAGAAATAAATTCCGACTTGTTACGGAACTTACCCTTTTCGGCGTTGCTGAAATTTACTGCAGAAACAGAAAATAAATTTTGTATAATTCAGCTCCGGCTGTTTTATAAATTTTAACTGCGTTTCACTCATTTTTGAGGAGACAGCACGGGTATTTAGTCCCGAAGGAAGTTTACTTATGGCAAACACAAACGTAATGGCAGAAAAAAAAGCAAGGACGCTCCGTATGGTGCAGACGGCACTTCTGGCAGCCCTGGAAGTCGCGCTGACACTTCTCGTCATCCCAATCGGTACCATTAATCTGAATTTCGGGCTTGTTCCGATTGTAATCGCGGGCGTGTTTCTTTCCCCTCTTGCCGGTGCACTTATCGGCTGTGTTTCAGGCGTAGTGACAATGATCCAAGTTTTAGGCGGTCAAACTGTGTTTTACGCTTTTCTGCTGACTGCAAATCCGTTTATGGCATGTGTTCTGTGCATTGTTAAAACCGCCGCTGCCGGTTATTTCGCGGGTTTGATATACAAGCTGCTCAAAAAGCATCAGACGATTGCTTCCATTGCAGCCGGTGCAATCTGTCCTGTGATAAACACCGGAATTTTTGCGCTCGGTATGCTCACGATTTTCGGCAATGCTCTGATGGCGGATCCTGTGATCTCCACCTGGACGACGGGCGGCTTGATTGCACTTGTATTCATAATTCTTATCGGATTCAATTTCTTTGTAGAATTGGGAATGAATCTGGTACTCTGCCCTATCCTTATACGTACGCTGAAAAAAACAAAGTTCTTTCCTGAATCAAAGTAAATACAGGCAGTCGGTGCAAAAAAGTACCGACTGTCTTGTAATATGCGTCAAATTTCAGTTGATTAATCTGTGCAAAATTACGAATTTTTTCATTTTGCCGCCTTGCTGTTCACTTTTCGGTCATCCTGTGCTATAATATGTTATATTATTTTCGGAGGTTATACCAATGCCCGCACCTATCAAAATGCGCGTTATGTGCGCATCCAGTAAAGGAAAGATTAAAACGTACGCCAACGCTCTCGGAGAAGCATTCAAGTGCCTTGTGAATGATGTTCCGCCTGCATATCCCTGCGATAAGGAGCGCCTTGTAATCATCGTTATGTCTCTGAAAGGCGATCCCAGCGACAAGCTTCGCCTTTTCTGCAGTGAGCTGAATAAGACCCGCGCTTTCAACGTTGCGCTTGTTGTTGATGATGACAAGCAGACCCGTGGTATTCAGATTATTCAGAACACGCTCCGTGAAGCCGGTACCAATGTAATTGACGATATTTACTATGTAAAAGCCGGATTGTTCAGCGGTTCGAAGATCTCTTTGGATGAGCGTACCGCTATCGTAAAATGGGCCGAAAACATTGCCAATTCCCTGGAGAATTAAGTTTCGCCCTGCCCTGCACGTTTACTGACGTGCAGGGCATTTTTTTACTGAATTATTTACGGAAAACACTTGACAAAACGTTGGAAGTATGGTATACTCTGTAAAGTGTTTTGCTTTACAGCAATGCGGAGGGGTTCAATGTTTGAAAAAAATATGCGCCTGGCGCTTTTGCTGGATTATTACGGCGATCTTTTGAGCGAGCATCGCCGTACGATCATGGAATTATACTACTGCGAGGATCTGTCTCTTTCGGAGATTGCCGAGAATACCGGCATCACCCGCCAGGCAGTTCGTGATTCCATCAAAAAGAGCGAAATTGAACTGCATCGCATCGATGAGGCGCTGCATCTGGCGGATACTTTGGAAGCGATGCAAATAAAATGCGCAGAAGCCGCCAGACACGCAGAAGCAATTCTTTCCGAATTGCCGGAAGGGGATCTATACACTTCCCTGTCCAAACTGGCGGAAGAAATCAGAGAAATTCCCAATTAGTATACAAAGCGGAGGTTTACATGTTTGACAGCTTATCCGATAAACTTGCCAATGCGTTTAAAAAGTTCAAAAACAAAGGTAAGCTGACAGAGGCGGATGTAAAAGAAGGAATGCGTGAGATCAAGCTTGCGCTTCTGGAGGCAGACGTTAACTTCAAGGTTGTCCGCGAATTTGTTAAAACGGTATCCGAACGCGCCGTCGGTGCGGACGTACTGGAGAGTTTAGTACCCGCACAGCAGATCGTCAAAATCGTAAACGAAGAACTCGTAAACCTTATGGGCGGTTCGCAGGCAAAGCTGGATATCTCCCCGAAACCACCCACCGTTGTGATGATGGTTGGCCTGCAAGGATCCGGTAAGACTACACACAGCGCAAAGCTCGCTCTGATGTACAAAAAGCAAGGCAAGCGTCCCCTGCTTGTGGCATGCGATGTATACCGACCTGCCGCTATCAAGCAGTTGGAGGTAGTAGGTGAGCAGATAGACGTTCCGGTGTTCTCCATGGGCACGGATACCTCTCCGGTGGAAATTGCCCGCTGTGCTCTCCAGCACGCTCAGAAGCACGGGCACGATATGGTGTTCCTTGACACAGCCGGCCGCCTTCACGTAGATGAAGTCCTTATGGCGGAGCTTTCCAGCATCAAAGAAGTGGCAGAGCCTACGGAAATTCTTCTCGTAATTGATGCGATGCTCGGTCAGGACGCCGTAAACGTGGCAGAATCCTTTAATAATCTTCTGGATATCACAGGCGTTGTTCTCACCAAGTTGGATGGCGATACGCGCGGCGGTGCTGCTCTTTCGGTTCGTCACGTTACCGGCAAACCGATAAAATTCGTCGGTATGGGCGAAAAGATGGACGCACTTGAGCCTTTTCATCCGGACCGCATGGCTTCCCGTATTCTCGGCATGGGCG
>JAZQDY010000160.1:0-10955 GCA_045547015.1 Eubacteriales bacterium
GATACCCCTATCATCGAATCCACCGATGTTTTGCTTGCCAAAGGCGGCGGCGAAACGGAAAAGCAGATTTACCGCTTCCAGAAGGGTGATGCGGATCTGAGCCTCCGCTTTGATCTTACCGTGCCGCTGGCAAAATACGTGGCGCTCCACGCAGGCGAGCTGGCATTCCCCTTCCGCCGGTATCAGATCGGTAAAGTATACCGGGGTGAGAGAACCCAGCGGGGCCGCTTCCGCGAATTCTATCAGGCGGATATCGATATTATCGGCGACGGAAAGCTGGACGTGGTAAATGAGGCAGAGATTCCGTCCATTATCTATCAGACCTTTACTGCACTGGGCCTTACGCGCTTCCAGATCCGCGTCAACAACCGAAAGATACTGAACGGATTCTACGCCATGCAGGGACTGTCCGATAAGGCCGGCGATATTATGCGCACGGTGGATAAACTGGACAAGATCGGCGCCGAAAAGGTGGGCGCACTGCTCACGGAGGAGATCGGCATTTCCGCTGACGCGGCCAAAGAGATCCTTTCCTTTATCTCCATCCGCGGTACCAACGGGGAGGTCCTCCAGGCCCTCGGCGAATATGCCGGCCGGAATGAGCTGTTCGATCTGGGACTTTCCGAACTTTCTACCGTAGTCCGCTATCTTGCCGCCTTCGGCGTGCCGGAGGAGAACTTCGCTGTGGATCTGACTATCGCCCGGGGACTGGATTATTACACCGGTACCGTGTACGAGACGACGCTTCTCGACCATCCCGAAATCGGTTCCGTCTGCTCCGGCGGCCGGTACGATAATCTGGCGGAGTACTACACGGATAGGGAACTGCCCGGCGTGGGTATTTCCATCGGTCTTACCCGACTGTTCTACGTGCTGGGTGAGCAGGGTATGCTGAACGATGCTTTGCCCACCGCCCCGGCAGACGTTTTGATTCTGCCCATGACGGAGGATTTCACCGCCGCCATCTCCCTGGCGACGAGACTGCGTGCCGAGGGTGTGCGCACCCAGCTTTATTCCGAACAGAAAAAGTTCAAGGCCAAAATGGGATACGCAGATAAATTGGGCATTCCTTACGCCGTATTTCTGGGCGAGGACGAAATTGCCGCCGGTACGGTGACCTGCAAGGATATGCATACCGGTGAACAGACGACCCTGCCTTTTGCGGAGACACTTGCCCGCATCCGTGCTGGGCTTGAAGAAAAGAATGCCGGCGCCATCATTCTGGAAAAATAATATTTTCGAATACAGAGACAGAGGAGATATGATACTATGATGCAAATGAGAACCCATACCTGCGGTGAGCTTCGTCTTGCCGATGCAGGAAAAACCGTAAAACTGTCCGGCTTTATGGAGAACGTCCGCGCCGTCAGCGCCAATCTGGCGTTTGTGGTGCTTCGTGACTTCTACGGCACCACTCAGATCGTTGTGGAATCTGAGGAGATGATGGCGGTGATCGCCGATCTCAACAAGGAATCCACCATTTCCGTCACGGGCGTGGTTCGTGAGCGATCTTCCAAGAACCCCAAGCTCCCTACCGGCGAGATTGAAGTGGTTCCGGAGAAGATCGAGGTTCTGGGCCGCTGCCGTCATAACAGCCTGCCCTTTGAGATCAACCGCAGCCGGGAGGCAGATGAGCTGCAGCGCCTGAAGCACCGCTATCTGGACCTCCGCAATCCCGAGGTCAAGGAGAATATCATCCTTCGCTGCAACGTGGTGGCCGCCCTGCGTGCCGCTATGCTGGGACATAACTTCATGGAGATCACCACGCCGATCCTCACCGCTTCCAGTCCCGAGGGTGCCCGCGACTACCTGGTGCCTTCCCGTAAGCATCCGGGCAAGTTCTACGCGCTGCCCCAGGCTCCCCAACAGTTCAAGCAGCTGCTCATGACCTCCGGCTTTGACCGGTATTTCCAGATTGCCCCCTGCTTCCGCGATGAGGACGCACGCGGCGACCGTTCTCCCGGAGAGTTCTATCAGCTGGATATGGAAATGGCATTTGCCACCCAGGAGGACGTGTTCACCATTCTGGAGGACGTGCTCCCGCCCATCTTTGCGAAATATGGTAAGTATAATATCGCATCCTCTGCTCCCTTCCGCCGTATTCCCTTTGCGGAGGCAATGGAAGTGTACGGCTCCGATAAGCCCGATCTGCGTATTGATCTCGTCTGCCAGGATATGACCGCGCTGGTTGCCGGCAGTGAGTTTGCTCCCTTTGCCGCAGGCAATACGGTGAAGGCCATCGTAGTAAAGGATTGCGCTCTGCCCCGCAAGCAGGTGGATAAGCTCTGCGCCGACGTGGAGGTGCAGGCCGGTCAGAAGCCCTACTGGTTCAAGGTGGAGGCTGACGGCACCTTCTCCGGCGGTATCGCCAAGTTTGTGACGGAGAAGCAGGCAGAAATCACTGCGGCTTTGGGTCTTACCCCCGGCTGCTTCGTAGGTGTGACGGCCGGTCCGAAGGGTGCTGCGCAGAAGACCGCCGGTGTGCTCCGTTCCAAGCTGGGCGCCATGGTTCCCGGCCATATGGATAAGGAACGGTACGAGTTCTGCTGGATCGTGGATTTCCCCATGTACGAGATCGGCGAGGAATCCGGCGAGCTGGAATTCTGCCACAACCCCTTCTCCATGCCCGGCGGCGGTGCGGAAACGCTGGATAAGGCCATCGCCGGTGAAATCGATCCGTTGACCATCACTGCCCAGCAGTACGATTTGGTCTGCAACGGTATCGAGCTGTCCTCCGGTGCGGTTCGTAACCATGATCCGGAAATCATGATCAAGGCATTCAGCCTTGTACGTCTCGGCGAGGAAGATGTAAAAGCCAAATTCCCCGCCATGTACAACGCATTTACCTACGGTGCACCGCCTCACGCGGGCATCGCTCCCGGCGTGGACCGTATGGTCATGCTGCTGGCCGGTGAGGATTCCATCCGTGAGATCATCCCGTTCCCCATGAACAAAAATGCCCAGGACGTGATGATGGGTGCCCCCTCCGTAGTCCTGCAGAAGCAGTTGGATGAGCTCCACATTGCCATCACCGCCGTGGAGGATGAGAACGCCTGAACGGTGTTCTCGCGAACATTTTCAGAAGCGGAGAACTTTTCGTGCTGTTTGAGAGATATCTGATGCCCGATCTGATGACAGATCATTTCTATAACGTAAAACCGGATATGCTGGTACAGGCAGGGATTCGCGGCGTTATCTGCGATATTGACAACACCCTTGCCACTTATGAGGAGCCGGATCCGCCGGAGAACGTGCGTCTCTGGTGTGCCGGGATGCAGGCGGCCGGCATCCGCATCGCGTTCGTTTCCAACAACGACGCGGCCCGGGTGAATCGGTTCAATAAGGATTTTGGATTCCCGGCTTTCCCCGATGCAAAGAAGCCCTTCGGCGATGCCCTTCGCCGTGCCATGGAGAAAATGGGTACGGACGTGACCTCCACCGCCATGCTGGGCGATCAGCTGCTGACCGATGCGCTGGCCGCCAAAAGAGAAGGAATGATGGCGATTATCGTGCCGCCCATCAAAGATAAGCGGACGCTGTTTTTCCGGTTCAAGCGGTGGCTGGAGCGGCCGTATGTGAATATGTACCGGCGCCGCCACTCCTTCCTTGAGTAAACCTTTGTATCTTACCGTTTTATTGGAGGATAGAATCGTATGAATATTCGTTATACCAAGCTGCGTGCCGAGATGAACCGGTTGGGCCTTGACGCCATGTGGATCACCTCCCACGCCAACCATCTGTATATGTCGAATTTCGACAACCCGTCCGGATGGATGCTCGTTACCAAAGACAAATCCTACGTGTTTGCCGACTTCCGCTATATTGAAGCGGCACGTGCCGGGGCATTCCCGGAGTGCACCGTGATCATGCCGGAGGGCGGACGGAAAACGTATCTTCTGCCTATCCTTGAGGAAAACGGCGTGAAGGTAATCGGCTACGAGGATACCGCCCTTTCCTGCGCCGCATTCAACGCGCTGAAAAATGATCTTGCAGGCTGTGAGTTCGTGCCTGTAGGCATGATGCTGGAGGAGATCCGCAGTATCAAAACCGAAGAGGAAATCGAAAAAATGGTGCAGGCACAGCGCATTGCGGAGGCTGCCCTTGCGGAGCTTCTTCCCCGTATCACCTACGATATGACCGAGATCGAGGTGGCGGCGGAGCTGGAATACTACATCAAGCGCAAAGGGGCACAGCTGGGCTTTGATACCATTGCCGTGTCCGGCACGGCTTCTTCCGTTCCTCACGGCGTGCCGCGCCCCGTGAAACTGGAAAAAGGCTTTCTTACTATGGACTTCGGTGCGTGCATCGACGGCTACCGTTCCGATATGACCCGTACCGTGGTGGTGGGCAAGGCGGATGCGGATATGCGCCGTCTGTATAACACCGTGCTTGAGGCGCAGAAGGCGGCGCTGGACGCTATTGCCGAAGGCAAGAACAACGCCCAGATGGATAAGATTGCCCGGGATATTATCGATAACGCCGGGTATAAGGGATGCTTCGGACACAGCCTGGGACACGGCGTCGGTCTGAAGGTGCACGAGGAGCCCCGACTGTCTGCCGGTGCCGGTGACCGGACGCTCCGCGCAAACGAGATTGTGACCGTAGAGCCCGGTATCTATCTGGAGGGTAAATACGGCTGCCGTATCGAGGATATGGTGGTGGTACAGCCCGGCGGAAACCGCAATCTGACCCTGGCACCCAAGGAACTTACGGAGATTTGACGGGTTTTCTCTGAAAAACTGATAGATTTTCCCCAAAAAACGAAAAAAATCCCCCATTCCTATTGCAATTTTCCCGAAAATGGGATACAATATAGTGTAATTGCTATCATTATAATTTTCTTATGTGAAAGGAGATTGTTCCGACACAGCGCGGAGCAACGACATTTATGGTAATCGCAGGCGATTTTAAGAACGGTGTTACTTTTGACATGGAAGGACAGGTTATGTCCGTTATCGAGTTCCAGCACGTAAAACCCGGTAAGGGCGCGGCTTTCGTTCGCACCAAGCTTCGCAACGTAATCACCGGTGCCGTAATCGAGAAGACCTTCAACCCCACCGATAAGTTCCAGGATGCACGTATCGACCGTAAGGAGATGCAGTATCTCTACAATGACGGCGATCTGTACTATTTCATGGATATGGAATCCTACGAGCAGATTCCGCTGGACAAGTCCCTCCTCACCGACAGCTTCAAGTTCGTGAAGGAAGAGATGATCTGCCGCGTAAGCTCCTACAAGGAGAAGGTGTTTGCAATCGAGCCGCCCATGTTCGTGGAACTGGTTATCGAGGATACCGAGCCCGGCGTACGCGGTGATACCGCTACCGGCGTAACCAAGAACGCTACCATGGAGACCGGTGCGGTTGTTCGTGTTCCGATCTTCATCAATGCCGGCGAAAAGATCCGCATCGACACCAGAACCGGCGAGTATATCGAGAGAGCATAAGTTTGACCGATCCGCATACCGCCGTATTTTGCAGAATTTTGTAAAGGACAGGGTGATAGTATGAACATTACCGAAAAAAGTGCGTATCTGAAGGGCCTTATGGAAGGACTCAGCCTGGATCCCCAGAAGCCGGAAACCAAAATCATCGATGCTTTGCTTGATCTCGTTTCGGATATGAGCCGTAAGATCACGGAGCTGGAGCACGACGTGGAAATGCTGAACGACTACGCCGATGAGCTGGACGAGGATCTTGGCTTTGTGGAGGAACTCCTCTACGATGACGACGAGGACGATGATTGCTGTGATGAGGACGACGATGACGACTGCGATTTCGACTGTGCTCATTGCGATCACGCCGATTTCTGCCTGGATGATGAGGAGGAATATGACGACGAGGAAGAAGGCTTCCGCTGTCTCATGTGTCCTGCCTGCGGGGAGAAGATCTATTTTGACGAGAGCATGGATCCCGCCGATATGATCTGTCCTGCCTGCGGAAAAGCCGTCTGCGAAGACGAAGAAGACGGTGCCGATCAGGTATAAAGAATACCGGTATTTCCAGAACTGCCGCAAGACGTTTCTTGCGGCAGTCTTTTTTTATGCACAATGGGATGGAAGAAATTTCCCCTGTTCTGTTGAAATGGAAATGGAAATATGCTATACTATATGTGTATGCTTTTTTGTTCTTGGCGGCGATTTTTTTCATGGAATCCTCCGCCTTTATCGCCTTTCATTCCCGCTTGCGAAAACGGCATGCGTATGGTATACTGTGTTTGTACGGTATACTGTTATGAAAGGTGAGATTTTTATGAAAAAAAGGAAACGTTCGGAAACGGCTGTCCGCTTTCGCCGGCGCTTTACCCGGCTGTCCCATGTTTTCTGGATGCTTGTGCTGCTTGACGCATTATACATAGCCGGATATGTGCTGACCTGTATTACGGATCCGTCTGCTGCCATGTCGCGGGGGATGCTTCTTTCCCAGGTGCCGCCTATGATAGAGCACGTGCTTATGAGTGTTTTGCTGCTTACAGCAGCAGGTGTGGCGGCGGAGACTGTTGTCCGATCCGTATAAAACGTAAAAAAGAGGAGGTGGCCGCATGCCGTTTGACCGTCATCCCGTGGGCATGCTTTGCCGGGAGGCACTGGATACAGAACCCATTGCATCGGCTGCTGCCTCTTGCTCCCGGATTCTTGTTGCCTTTTCCGGCGGTGCCGATTCGGCGGCACTTCTGGTTTTGCTGAACGAATACTGCCGGGCGAAAGAGATTCCCCTCATTGCCGTGCACGTCCATCACGGCATCCGCGGTGCAGAGGCGGATCGGGATGCAGCTGCCGCCGCCGCTTTTTGCAAGGCGCGCGGGATTTCTTATCGTCTTGTGCACGTGGATGCGCCGGCGTACAGCCGATCTGCCGGTGTGGGCTTGGAGGAAGCTGCCCGGCACCTTCGCTACGAGGCTTTGGAGTCTGTGGCGGCCGAGATGCCCGATACCTGTATAGCCACTGCCCATTCTGCCGATGATAATCTGGAAACGGTGCTGTTCCGGCTGGTGCGCGGCACGGCGCTGGATGGCCTTTGCGGGATTCCTCCGGTGCGCGGACGGATTATTCGCCCTCTGCTCCGGTGCACGGCCGTACAGATCCGTGATTTCTGCCGCGAGTACGAAATTCCCTATGTGACGGATTCCACCAATGCGGATACCGCTTATGCGCGCAACTATATCCGCCGGGAGATCGTGCCTGCGCTTCTTGCGCTTTCTCCCGATCCTGCTGCCGCCGTTACCCGTATGTGCGATGCACTTCGCGCAGATGGGGCGTATCTGCAGGATGCGGCGGTTACTTGTATGGGTCCATATGCGGTAAAAACGGAGATTCCCCTGTCTGTGCTGTCAGATCTGCCGGATGCGCTGTTGTCCCGTGCGGCAGCGATTCTGTACGAAAATGCCGCCCATTCCCGACGGGATCTTAGCGCCGGCCATCTCCGAGACGTGATGCGGCTTGTCCGCCGCGGCGGTTATGCCCGTCTCAGCCTGCCCGGTGGGATTACGGCGGTGATTTCCGCCGGAAAATTAGTTATGCAGACCGCGGCGGAAACGCTGCCTCTGCCGGCCGATGATATTTCCGCGCCGCTTTCCTTTGGGGAGAATCTGTTTCCCGAATACGGATTCGGTATCCGCATGGAGCGGAAAAATCCGGAAGAAAACGGTGCCGAAGGGACGGAATGGAAAAATATTTACAAATTATCTATATGCAGGTCTATACCGTCTGCTACAATAAAGGGTACAGTGTATATGCGCTTCCGCCGGGAAGGCGACAGAGTGCGCATCGGCGGTATGACCCGGCGCATAAAGAAACTCATGAACGAGGCAAAGATTCCCCCTGAATCCCGCGGACGTCTGCCCGTGCTTTGTGATGATGCCGGGATCTTGTGGATTCCCGGTCTGCCGTGCCGTGACGGTACTGACGGCACAGCGGAGGATATTTCTTTTACATATTTTCTTCTGTAAATCGCATACTCCGCGCACGGCGCGGTACTATATATATGATGACCAAAGGAGCAATTGACGGAGAATGAACGAAAAACGCGTAACTACGCTTGACGGAGACGTGGAAAAAATACTGCTTTCCGCGGAGAAAATTGACGGGATCACCACGGAGATTGCCGCCAAGATCGATGCGGACTATCAGAATACGGAGGGCAAACTGGTTCTTCTCGGTATTCTGAAGGGAAGCGTCGTGTTTATGGGCGATCTGATGAAAAAGATCACCCTGCCCATTGAGATTGATTTTATGAAGGTTTCCTCCTACGGAGAGGGAACCGCTACCACGGGCCGGATCAAGATCCATCTGGATCTGCACAGATCCGATCTCAGCGAGTGCAATATCCTGATCGTGGAGGATATTATTGACAGCGGAAAGACGTTGTCTTATCTGTCTGAGTATCTGAAGATCAACGGCGCGAAAAGCGTGAAAACCTGCACGCTTCTGGATAAGCCCTCCCGCCGCGAGGTGGATTTCCAGGCGGACTATGTGGGGGCAACGATCCCGGATGAGTTCGTGATCGGATACGGACTGGACTATGCGGAAAAGTACCGCGCCCTGCCGTACGTTGGCGTTCTGAAGCGGGAAGTTTACGAAGGCAAATAAATACGCGGTGCGCGGCACCGCACAGAATATATTGCCGGCGGCCGGAGGTGCGGCGTCGGTACGGAGGAATGCATGAAGAGCAACCTGAAAATTGCCATTTTTTACATTGTATTGATTGGCGTAATTATTATTGCAACCGCAACGCTGTTCCAGAGCGTGCCTAAGGATGAACTCACGTTCAGTGACGTGGTTACTTTCTTTAAGGACGAACAGGTCAAGCAGTTCAAAATTGATGAAAACAACGTTATCACTATGACTGTCCGTACCGTTCTGACGGACGGAACGGAAACAACGAAGGAATGCAAGTACGAGCTGCGGAATCTGGATCTGTTTTTGTGGGCCGTAGGCGATGAGATACAGGACCAGCACGAAAGAGGGATTATTGAATCCTATAATATCCCCGCGCCGAAAGCCATTCCCTGGTGGGTAGCGTACTTGCCCTACGTGATTATCACGGTGCTTTTGATTGCTGTGTGGATCTATGTGATGAATCAGACCATGGGCGGAAAAGGATCCAAGATGAATTCCTTTGGCCGCGCGAAAGCAAAACTGGGCACGTCGGAAAAGAACAAGATCTTTTTCAAGGATGTGGCCGGCGCAGACGAGGAGAAGGCGGAGTTGGAGGAAATCGTGGAATTTCTCCGTAATCCTGCATACTTTACCAAACTGGGAGCACGGATTCCTCACGGCGTTTTGCTGGTTGGCCCGCCCGGTACGGGTAAAACCCTTCTGGCAAAGGCAGTTGCCGGCGAGGCGGGTGTTCCGTTCTATTCCATATCCGGTTCCGATTTTGTAGAGATGTACGTGGGCGTAGGTGCGTCTCGCGTGCGCGATCTGTTTGAGACGGCAAAGAAATCTCCTGCCGCCATCATCTTTATCGATGAGATTGACGCAGTAGGCCGTCACAGAGGCGCGGGCCTCGGCGGCGGTCACGATGAGCGTGAACAGACGCTGAACCAGCTTCTGGTGGAGATGGACGGCTTCGGCGGCAGCGACGGCGTGATTGTTATCGCGGCCACCAACCGCCCGGATATTCTCGACCCGGCACTGCTCCGTCCCGGCCGCTTTGACCGGCAGATCACGGTCAGCTATCCCGATATCAAGGGTCGTGAGGAGATCCTCCGCGTGCACGCCAAGAATAAGCCCTTTGAGCAGGATGTGGATCTGAACGTGGTTGCCAAGACCACGGTGGGCTTCACCGGTGCAGATCTGTCCAATCTTTTGAACGAGGCGGCGCTTTTAGCGGCGCGCAAGGGAAAGTCCCTCATCGGCATGAACGATGTGGAGGAAGCGATGATAAAGGTCATCGTTGGTCCGCAGAAGAAATCCAAGGTAATCTCTGAAAAAGAGAAGAAGTTGACGGCGTATCACGAAGCCGGTCACGCCATCGTTACGAAGATGCTGCAGGAAAACGTGCCGGTGCATCAGATTTCCATTATCCCCAGCGGCAGAGCCGGCGGATATACGCTGTCTTTGCCTAAGGAAGATCGCTCCTACATGTCGAAGAACGACATGAAGAATGAGATCACCACGCTCCTTGCCGGCCGCGTAGCGGAGGCACTGATTATGGACGATATCTCCACCGGTGCATCCAATGATATTCAGCGCGCCAGCTCGATCGCCCGCAGTATGGTTACCAAATACGGTATGTCTGACGTTCTCGGTCCGATTCAGTATGGACATGAGACGGGCAGCGACGAGATTTTCCTGGGCCGCGATTTCAATAACACCCGCAATTATTCCGAGGAAACCGCATCGGATATCGATGCGGAAATCAAGCGGATCGTAAACGAAGCGTATGCGGCGGCAGAACGGATTCTTACGGAACAGATGGAGAAACTCCACTTTATTGCCGGCTTCCTTATCAAAAACGAGATCATGGAAGAGGATCAGTTCAACCGTGCCATGGAAGGTACAGAGGAGACTCCCGTCACCTACGAAGAGCTGGAAGAAATGGTGGCCGAAAAGCGGCGCCGCAGCGCGGAGGAAAATGAGCTTCGTGCCCGTCATCTGGCTGAACAGGAGAAAAAGCGGGAAGAAGAGCGCCGGCGTGCCGAACAGGAGAATGATATCGGAAATGGCGGGAATCGCTATAACACCGACGATCGTCCGGAGATAAAGCACTAACCGAGTGGGGGAAAACGGTGTTGATCCGAAAGGCAGTCGACACCACTCCACGAAAAAGAATATTATAAAAAGGGGGCTTTTTGAAAAAGCCCCCTTTTGGCACCCAAAAAACTTTCTGTTTCGTTCTGAAAGTCTGTGCGCCGGATGTGCAGAAACGTGCGAACGCCCGCCGGAAAAGCCGGGGGGCGGTCGAATTATCATGTCTTTCAGGATGCTTTTGGGGTATCTTGTTTTGTAATTG
>JAZQDY010000161.1:0-2413 GCA_045547015.1 Eubacteriales bacterium
CTTGGTGATGTCGGCAGTCTGGAAATCGTGGCGGACGTACGAGCCTCCGTCTTCCTCATCACTGAAGAGCGTATAGCCGTCCGTAACGGCAATGTCCTTGGCTACAGCGCACGTAATAACGCCGCCGACGATCAAAAGGACGGAGATGATGGTAAAAATAATAGATGTAGGTTTCACAGTTTGTAGCAAGCCTCCTTTGCCCGGTGGAAGAGTTCCTTCAGTTTACCGGTGCAGAATCGGAAGAGAGTACCCAAGAGACGGGTCAGTTTAGGCACTACACGGATGGCCAAATTGTAAATCAGAATGCCGAACAGCATCACTGCTCCGCCTACCGTAATACCTAATCCGATCTCGTACAAGCCGGGGGCGGCAGAGGCCACCGTGATCAGCTGAGATATACCGTACACAATGCATACGAAGGAGAGAGCAGCACCGATGGCGGAGGTGCCGATCAGTCCGGCTATCAGCAGAACGATTAGGGAAACAAGTGCGGTGAACAGCAGGGCGAATGCGCTGAAATACAGTGCCAGAAATACAAGGAGCAAGGGAAGAGAACATGCAAAAACAATCCAGAAGGTCTGTTTTCCGCGAGGAGACACGCGGGTGACAAACCCATCCTCTTCATCGTCGCGGATTATTTCTTCATAGATCGTGTCCTCATCCGCTTCCTGAGTGCCGGGAAGAAAACTGCTTTGGACGGGACCTCCCGCATACACCTTCATGTCGCTGTCATCATCGAGTATGTCTTCTTCATAAAACAGGCTGTCATCGATGATTTCCTCGCTGACGGGGCTCACTTCCTCCACAGATTCCTCTGCCACTGTGTCGGCGGGACAGGGTGCCTCTTCGTTGTCGGGCTGCGGTGCTTGTTGGGACTTGGCTTTTATTGTGACGATGGCCTGGGCCAGTTTGGTAACCTCTTCGGCGGACGTAATCCGTTCCACCCGCGCAATATCTTCGGGTGTGAAGGCGTGATTGATCGCACGTGTGTGATGCTCTGCCACGTCGGGGGACGCACCGAGGCGGATCATTTCATTGTATAGCAAGGTGAGAAATTCGTTTTTTATCACGTTGCAGATCACCTCATTTCGTAAAGTAGGTGTAGATTTTTTTAATAATGTGTGATATAATGGTGGACGATGGGATTTCCGTACACATTTTCTTATCCGTTGGACGGAGGTGTATGGAAAAGGTTCCCTGCATAATCTACCGATTACATACTATTTTACCAAATGAGGATGAAAATATCAATATGAGAATGCGAAAAAAAAAGCACGGCGGTGAAAGACTTTCCGCCCTTGCCGCTCTTTTATGTACAAATCCTGACATTCTTCGGGAAAATCCCCGCTCCGTTTTCGCCACTGATGCCCCTCTGCGCCTGGAAATCGGATGCGGTAAAGGTGATTTTGTCAAGCAGCTGTCCGTAGTCGAGCCGGATTATAACTACTTCGCTATGGAGAAGGTAGACGATGTTCTGGTGGTGGCTCTGGAAAAATACGCATCCAGCCGGGAGTTGGGTGGCCTTGGCCCCCACGGCGGATGGCTTGCTCCCGACGGAAGCTTGTACGCAGGCGGCGAAACGTGGGATATCCCTATGGGTATGCGGGGCAATGTACGGTTCCTTTCCGGTGATGCAAAGGCGCTGCCCGAATGGTTTCTCGAAAACACCTTTGATACTATCTATGCCAATTTCAGCGATCCATGGCCCAAGAGCGGCTATGAGGATCGCCGCTTGACGGCACCTGCCTTCCTTGCCATTTATGAGACACTACTCCGTGACGGCGGCCGCTTCTGCTTCAAGACCGACAATGCGGATCTGTTCGAATATTCTGTGGAAACGGTCAGCGCATCGCCGTTTGAAATCACCTTCCTCACCCGGGCCCTTCACGCATCGGAGCGGGCTGAAACAAATATTATGACAGAATACGAGCGCAATTTCACCGCCAAGGGCGTAAAGATCAACTGCCTGGAGGCGGTCATAAAGAAATAATACTGATTCACTGAGCCGCACGCTTGTGCGGCTTTTCTTTTTGCGGGCACAAATCAACAAAATCTCCCCAAAGGATGTGACAAGTTTTTCACTGCCGATGCGGTATAATGGTACAGACAAACAGCAGGAGGTAAAGATGGAGACAATCCTATATGCCGATGTGTTGTTTTTGATTAATTTCAGTATGGATTATCTGTCCCTGTATGCCGCATCACGCCTTCTCACCCTGCCATCGAAGATGTGGCGCATGCTGGCCGGTGCCATCCTCGGGGGGACTTATGGCGTACTGTCGGTTGTTTTTTTCTTACAAGGATTTATTGGAGCGCTGAGCACCTTCATTATTTCTTGTGGGATGGTGTTTATTGCCTTTGGGCGATGCGACAGCGTGCGGGGATTCTTTCGAACGGTACTTTGTGTTTGGGG
>JAZQDY010000162.1:0-2675 GCA_045547015.1 Eubacteriales bacterium
TACGTCTCATTCGGCACGTAAAACTCACCCAGCGTATCCACGGGTCCGGCAGTGTGAGCGTGGGTGGCGCAGATCATCACCGAGGATTCGGGCAGGGACAGCCGCTCTGCAATACTCTCCCGCATATGCTCCACCGCCTGATTGGGCACGATGATGGAATCCGTGCTGACGATTACCGACTTTTCGCCGTCACCGTTTTCAAAATACACGGCACAGGCAAAAAGCCGCTCCAGAATGCCGTCCGCAAGCCGTTCCGCAAAATAGCCGGGGATCTGCGTCCCCATGGGCGGCGTTATGTCCGTCTCAAAAAAGCCGCATCGGATCATTGTCGTTTTCTCCTTTATCTTTCGTAGTTACACCGCCGTAAAATGCAGGGTGAAGCTGTCACCGGTGGCATCGTGCATCCCCGTTACGTTCACCCCGGCGTGCATAAGGAACGCACCGGAGAACACCTCACCGGTGTCTTCCCGCTTGTAGAGTTTCGCCCCGTCAAGGCCTGCCAGCCGGATGATCCGTTTATGGCAGTGATAATACCGCATATTCACAAGGGTAAATAGCATCTCCGTCTTATCCGGGGAAACCATCGCCCACGCCGCATAGTACCCGTTGTCCCAGGGGCTGACGATCCGGTACAGATCCCCGCAGTGGATCAGATCGTAGTACCGGTGGTAATCCCGCACCTGCTCTTTCACCAGCTGCCTGTCCTCCGCCGTCAGCGTATTCGGATCCAGCTCGTAGCCGAAGGTGCCCCACATGGCCACGTTTCCTTTGGTCGCGTATCCGGTGCGGGGATTTTTGGACACGTGCGCGCCCATGGTGGAGGCGGGATAGCAAAGAGACGTGCCGAACTGGATCGCCACACGCTCGATAGGATCGGTGTTGTCAGAGCCCCAGATCTGGGGGGAATAATACAGCATGCCGGGATCAAACCGGCCGCCACCGCCGGAGCAGTTTTCGATGAGCAGATCGGGAAAGTCCCGGTTCAGCCGTTCCATCAGCTCGTAGGTGCCGAGAACGAACCGGTGGAAGATCTCCTCTCCGTGCTCCGCCCCCAAAAGGGCACTGCCTGCCTCGGTGAGATTGCGGTTGCAGTCCCATTTCAGATAATCGATCCGGTAGCGGGTGAGCAGATCCTTCATCTGCCCGTAGATATATTCCCGCACGTCCTCTCTCGTCATATCGATCACGTACTGATCCCGGGCAATGGACAATTCCCGTCCCGGTACGTGAAGACACCAATCCGGATGGGCACGGTACAGATCGGAATCGGGGGAGATCATCTCCGGTTCGTACCAGATACCGAACTTCAGTCCCAGCGCGTTTACTTTATCAATGAGCACGGACAAACCGCCGGGCAGTTTTTCCTCATTCACGTACCAGTCACCCAGAGCGCAGGTATCGTCATTCCGCTTGCCGAACCAGCCGTCGTCCATCACCAGCATTTCGATGCCCAGTTCCTTTGCCCGTTCGGCAAAGGAAACCAGTTTTTCCGTATCGAAAGCAAACCGGGCGGCTTCCCAGCTGTTGATGAGCAACGGGCGTTTTTCCGTTTTCCATCTGCCGCGGATCAGATTCTCCCGGTACAGCCGATGGAACGTGCGGGACATTTCGCCCAATCCCCCGTTTGTATAAACCAGCACCGCCTCCGGCGTCTGAAAAGATTCTCCGGGGGCAAGATGCCAGGTAAAACCGTCGGGATTGATGCCGATATTCACACGGGTAGTCTCGTAGTAATCCACGTCGGCAGTAATGTCAAAATTGCCGCTGTAAACGAGACTCATGCCGTATGCCTCGCCCGTTTCCTCCCCTGTCCCATGCCGCACCAGTGCCGCAAAGGGATTATGCTGATGGGAGGAAACGCCACGGGAGGAGGATACGGAAACGTGCCCCGGAGACAGCGGCGTGCGAACCACGCTGCGCTCTGCCATATGACTGCCGTACAGATGGAGAAAATCATAATCCATACCGTTCAGGGACACGCTGGCACTGTACGCCTTTTCGATCTCCATCGGCTTGTCCGATTCATTGACAATGCGGACGGATTTCGTCATGGCACCGCCCGTTTCGAACACGGTATAGAGGAGGATTGCCGAAGCCCCGGTCACCTTGTCCCGTGTATATATCTCCAGCGTTTCGCATTCTTCATCGGTATTGGCGTAAGTCGCCGGCAGACCTTCAAGGCTCGGCTTTCCCTTATAGATCTTGTGGCTCACGTAACGGAAATCGGTACAGTCGTTGCCGTCCGCATTCCGGATTGCCACGGCGGTTTTCCGGAAATCTCCCGTACCGAAGCCGGAATATTCCATGGGGGCCACGTCGGGGGAGAAAAACGCGTTGTCAATGTGCGGATTTCGCGGCGACACGGATACGAAAGAGCCCCGGTAGATCAGGCTGTCAAAATCCGTATCCGGCAGTCTTGCCCCGTAATAGGGACAGAGCAGGTACCCCTCGTCATAAATCCGAATCACGTAGGAGGAGGCCGCCGTATCCAGCTTGAATATATTTTTATCTTTGTAAAAGTAGATTGGCATGAAAAGCGTTGCTCCTTTATTGTAGTCTTTTTACGTTTTCAGCTCTGCGGCATTGCAGAGAATCCCTTCCGCTTCACAGCGGATGCGATAAAACTGCTGTACCCACTGCGGCAGGGCGCTCACTTCGTCCTGCAATCGCATCAG
>JAZQDY010000163.1:0-3048 GCA_045547015.1 Eubacteriales bacterium
GAGAAGGTGGCCATCGTGTCCTCCAAACCGCAGACTACGAGAAACCGCATCACGGGAATTCTTACCGAGGGCGGCGACCAGTTCGTCTTTCTGGATACGCCCGGCATCCATAAGCCGAAAAATAAGCTGGGCGCGTACATGATGAAATCCGTATCCTCCGCCATCGGCGGTGCGGATGCCGTTATCATGATTGCGGAAGCGGGATATCCCGCCGGTGAAACGGAAAAACGGATTATCCAGAACATAAAGCAGCTGAAGCTGCCGGCGATTCTGGTACTCAACAAGATCGATCTTGTGAACCGGGAAAAACTGGCTGAGACCATTGCTCAGTATGCCGAGCTGCACGATTTTGACGCCTTCGTGCCCACAGCGGCAGAAAAGGGCAAAAACGTGGAGATCGTTCTGGAGGAGGCAAAACGGTATCTTACCGAGGGCGACTGGTTTTTCCCGTCGGATATTGCCACCGATCAGCCGGAGAGACAGATCGCCGCCGAGGTAATAAGAGAGAAAATCCTGCGGACGCTTTCCGAGGAGATTCCTCACGGCACGGCGGTGGTGATCGAGGAGTTCACCGACGAGGAAACGCTGATCCGCATCCGGGCGGAGATCTTCTGCGAAAAAGCATCCCATAAAGGAATCATCGTGGGTAAGAACGGCGATACGCTGAAGCGGATCGGCACCCACGCCAGAGAAGATCTGGAAGCCTTCTTCGGCGTAAAGGTATACCTGAACCTTTGGGTAAAGGTGAAAGAGAAGTGGCGCGACAGCGATACCAGCCTTAATAATTTCGGATTCAATCCGAAGGATCTGACGTAAATATGGAACAGATTTCCGTTCGCGGTCTGGTGGTGCGGGAAACGCCCGTGGGCGAATACGATAAACTGCTTACCGTGATTACTGAGGAGATGGGGCGGATTGTGATCTCCGGCAAGGCGGTGCGCAGTCTGAAAAGCAAGCATATGGCGGCCACCCAGCTGTTCTGTTACAGCAGCTTTGTTCTGCGGAAATCCCGGGGATATTACTACATTTCCGACAGCGCGCTGACGGAGAGTTTTTTCGGACTCCGTACCGATCTTGAGCGGCTGGCGCTGGCCACCTATCTCTGTGACGTGGCGGCGGAGATGGCGGTGGAGGGCGTGGGCGATGAGGAGCTGCTTCGGCTGACGCTGAACACCCTTTACGCGCTTGCCAATCATACCCATATCCCCCTTTCCCAGGTGAAAGCGGCCTTTGAGCTGCGCTGTGCCGCCATCGAAGGATTTCTGCCCAATCTTACCGCCTGTGACGTGTGCGGCGCGGAAACGGATACCGTGCTGAAGTTGTCTTTGGACGTGATGAACGGACGGCTGCTCTGCGGCGACTGTCTCAGAAATGTGCGGCATACGGACGATCTGGTGGACGAGGGAACGGCGCACATTTATCTCAGGCTTACCCACTCCGTGCTGGCGGCTATGCGTTATACGGTTACCGCGCCCGTGAGCAAATACCTTTCCTTTACGCTGGACGAGACGGAAATGCCCATCTTTTCAAGGGTATGCGAGAAATATCTGCTCAATCATATGGAACACGGATTCTACACACTGGATTTTTATAAATCACTTTTATAACGAATCGATTCCCCAAAGGGGAACGGAGGAAAATAGAAACGAATGAGTTTTCAGGACAAAACACTGACTACACTGGAATTTGATAAAATCCGCGCCCGTCTTTCTGCTATGGCACTGACGGACGGGGCGAAAGCTGCGGCGGCCAAACTGCGTCCCTCGGACGATACGGTGGAGATCCGCCGTCGGCTGAAAAGAACCACGGACGCAAAACGTCTTGCCATGATTAAGGGTATGCCGCCCTTTTCCGGCGTCAGGGACGTGGGTGATTCTTTGGAGCGTGCAGGGAAGGGGGCTACCCTTTCCACGCGGGAGCTGCTTGATATCGCCTCACTTCTCCACTGTACCCGTATGCTTTTGGATTACAGCCGCGGTGAGCGGGATTTTGAAACGGTGCTGGACGAGATTTTCGACCGGCTGCTGCCTAACCGCACCCTGGAGGAAAGCATTACCCGCTCCATTATTGCGGAGGACATGATCGCCGATGAGGCAAGCCCCACGCTGGCGGATATCCGCCGGAAGATCCGTGCGGTAAACAGCAAGATCAAGGATCTTCTGCAGAAATACACCGGCGGTGCCCTGGGAAAATACCTGCAGGAGAATATCGTGACCACCCGAGGCGGACGTTTTGTGGTGCCGGTGAAGTCCGAATACCGCAACGAGGTAAAGGGCCTTGTGCATGATACCTCCTCTTCCGGCGCTACGCTGTTCGTGGAGCCTATGGCGGTGGTGGATGCCAACAATGAACTGCGCACGCTGGAAAGCAAGGAATCCCACGAGATCGACCGGATCCTCGCGGAGCTGTCCGCCTCGGCGGCCAGTATTTCCCACAATATCGAGGCGAATTATCTCAATATCACGGATCTTGCCTTTACCTTTGCCTGTGCGGCGCTGTCCATGGAAATGGACGGCACAGAACCGGAGATTTCGGAAACCCGGACAGTCAGCCTGCGCGCGGCGCGCCATCCGCTGCTGGACAGAAAAAAGGTAGTGCCCGTCACCATCACCCTGGGCGGCGCGTTCGGCATGCTGGTGATTACCGGTCCCAATACGGGCGGTAAAACGGTCACGCTGAAAACGCTGGGACTTCTTACGCTGATGGCGCAGGCGGGCCTGCATATTCCTGCGGAGCCGGGATCGTCCGTGTGCGTGTTTGACGATGTATTTTCCGATATCGGCGACGAGCAGAGCATCGAGCAGTCCCTGTCCACCTTTTCCGCCCATATGGTGGGAATCGTGTCCATCATGGAGAAAATGACGCCGGAATCTCTGGTGCTTTTCGATGAATTGGGGGCGGGCACCGATCCTGTGGAGGGGGCGGCACTTGCCATGGCCATTCTGGAGGAGGTGCGCCGCATGGGGGCACTCTGTGCTGCCACCACCCACTACGCGGAGTTGAAGGCCTACGCTATCGAGACGGAGGGCGTGATGAACGCCTCCTGCG
>JAZQDY010000164.1:0-19541 GCA_045547015.1 Eubacteriales bacterium
CATGGCTACGATCCGACTTGCATCCGGAATCATCACGCCGATCTCTTCTGCCCTGTGGGCATCGGATCCGCAGGTAACCCGACGGCCGCCCGCATCGTACCAGAGGCGGAACACGTATTCTTCCGCCGCCCAGGGTTCCCCGCCGGTACGGAGCGCTTTCATGTTCAGTTCCAGTGCCGCCCCGGTCTCCCGCATTACGGAAAACAGGGCGCGGAAATCTGCTTCAAATTCGCCAAGATCCAGCGTACGTCCGCCCCGCAGGATATAACGGAGAGGATAGATGGGATGAGCAATGGTATGAACACCCGGGAAACGGGCCGTTTTCTGCAGCTGAAGCAGGGATTGCCGGAACAGATATCTGATCTGATTTTCCGGCATATCGTCGAACCGGATAAAATAAAAATCGGGCACGCCGGGCAGATTGTGACAGGAACCGATAACGAAATCAAATCCGTGCGTCCTGAGGAACGCCCTTGCCTCTTCGGGGCAAAGATCCGGCTGACCCAGTTCAATGCCGCGGACGATCTCCACCTGCCCCGCGTACTGCGCCGCTGCCGCGTCGATTTCCCACCGGGCACTGGCAGCATCGTATCCGGGATACAGCCCCGCCAATATGTAATCCACGTCGTAATGGTCCGTTACCGCAAAGACAGAAACGCCCGCCTTCACCGCCGCTTCACCCATCTCAAGGGGTGTTGGATGTCCGTCAAAGGAATAGCGGGAATGAGTATGGCTGTCTGCAAGAATCATGTGCGTGCTCTCCCCAACAGAAACAAAAAATATATAGAAATAGTATACCACAAATCCGTTCGTTTGAAAAGGACTTTTTTGTAACTTTTCCAATTCTGCGAGCACTCACGCAAAAAATCTTTTCTGTTTTTTATATGTTCAAAAAATATTCCGGATTTTTTGACATATATGGGGTATAATGATAGGGACAGGAACACAAATAGTCTCCAAAAAATATTTTTTAGAATATTTCTAAAAAACTATTGACAAGCGCAAATTTTCGTGTATAATATATTTAGAACGATTCCAAATCTAAATTCTACACGGGAAGGAGCGCAGAGATGACCAAACAGCGTGCTTTGATTCTTGCAATCGTTCAGTCTACTACGGAGCATCTCACGGCGGAACAAATTTTTTTGGAAGCAAAAAAGCAGATGCCCACCATTGCGCTTGCCACGGTATACAACAGCCTGAACTATCTTTGTGAAAACCATCTGATTGAAAAAATCGGATTCACCGGGCAAACGGATCGGTATGACAAAATGCTTGTCCGCCACGATCATAAGCTTTGTGAGCGATGCGGTGCCATCAGCGATGTCATCATCGACGGACTGAAAGAATATATTGAAGAGAAAAACGGCGACGGCGTTCTGTCTTATGATCTCACCGTACACCATATTTGTTCATCCTGCCGCGCAGCGGCGAAATCATAAATTTTATTATTTATTATAAAGGAGATTACCACATGGAACTCAAAGGATCCAAAACCGAAAAAAATCTGCAGGCTGCTTTTGCAGGCGAATCCCAGGCAAGAAACAAGTACACCTATTTTGCATCCGTAGCAAAGAAAGAAGGCTTTGAGCAGATCGCCGCTATTTTCGAAGCTACCGCCAACAACGAAAAAGAGCACGCAAAGATGTGGTTCAAGGAGCTGGGTGCACTGGGCGATACCGCCGCTAACCTGAAGGCTGCCGCAGAGGGCGAGAACTACGAGTGGACCGATATGTACGCAATCTTCGCAAAAGAAGCTGAAGAAGAGGGCTTCACTGCCATCGCTGCCAAGTTCCGTCTGGTAGCCAAGATCGAAAAGTCCCACGAGGAGCGTTACCTGGCTCTCCTCAACAACGTAGAGATGCAGAAGGTATTCGAGAAGGCTGAGGAGACCATGTGGGAATGCCGCAACTGCGGTCACCTGGTAATCGGCAAGAAGGCTCCCCAGATCTGCCCCGTATGTGCACATCCCCAGGCTTACTTCGAAGTTCGCAAAGAGAACTATTAATTAAACGAACAGTCTCTCCTCAAAATTTTATATAAAGACGCAGCTCTGCCCGCGAGGCAGGGCTGCGTTTTTGTTTATACGATATAGTACAAATTTTTTCAAAAAACAGCAGATGGTGCGCTCGCTTCTTTTTATAAAGTTCAAAACGGTTCTTTCTTCTTGACAAACAGAATCCGCTGTGCTATAATGCAGTCATAAAACAAAAAGCAAATTTTTTCGCTGCATTTTTGCAGCAGAACGGAGGCTACTATGAAGTGGGAATATCTGAGAGAAGAAGAATTTGAAGGTGCCATTAAGCGTTCGGGCGGTCTTTGCGTCATGTGCCTTGGCTGTCTTGAAAAGCACGGTCAGCACCTGCCCGTTGGTACGGATTCCCTCAAGGGTGATAAAATCGTAGAGCTTGCGGCAGAAAAAGCCGACGTTGTAATGTTTCCCACCACCATGTGGCTGGGCGACATACTGGCAAGTCACTCGATGGACGATCCCAAATCTCTGAACAAGCGTGGATTTATCGGCATGAATCCCCATACCCTGCTCACCGTTCTGGAGGAGCTTTGCGACGAAATCGCTCGAAACGGCTTTTCGAAAATTCTGCTGTGCAATTCCCACGGCGGGAACACCGGACTTCTCACCTATTTCATACGCACCCAGTGCTATAAGAAAAAGGGATACGCCACCATGTTCTGCCGGGCATACGATCTGGCAAATCAGTTGGCTCCTGCCAACATGCTGGAAATGGCGAAAAAAGATCCTGAATATTTCTCTATGCTTACAGAAGAAGACCGCAAGGTACTTGAAAGATTTTCCTCTCCCGACGTAAGCTTCGGCCACGCCTGCTTCAAGGAGACCATGCTTGTATACGGCACGTATCCCGACCTGGTTGCCCCGGAGCGTTTTGAGGCAGAAAACGGCATCTCCACCAAAAGAGCGGATTATCTGACGAAGCTTGGCGTAAACTTCGGTTATACGTGGATCTCCAACTACCCCGATTCCTACGCAGGCACCGCACCCGTAGGATGCTCTAAAACCATCGGCGAGGCGGCTGTGAAACTGTCCGTTGACAGACTTGCCGATATTTTCACCGCCATCAAAAACGATGAAGAATGCGTAAAGATGGCAAAAGAAGGTAACCCCTGTTAATTGAAAAAGCAAAAGGGCTGCCGCCGGGGCGACATCCTTTTTTGATTCAGTTTCCTTTTTTCGCTCTTGCTTCCGCTTTCAGGCGAAGCTCCGTGTTGAGGATCTTCTTGCGGAGGCGGATGCTTTTCGGCGTAACCTCAATCAGCTCGTCGTCGGCGATATATTCGATCGCCTGCTCCAGAGAGAGAATTTTCGGCGGCGTAAGGATCAGCGCCTCGTCCGCACCCTTGGAACGGATGGAGGTAAGGTGCTTTTTCTTACACACGTTCAGCGCGATATCCTCCTGCTTCGGGCATTCGCCTACGATCATGCCCTCGTACACCGGTGTCTGCACACCGATGAACATGGCACCGCGATCCTGCGAGTTGAACAGGCCGTAAGAGGTTGCCTCGCCGTCCTCGGAGGCGATAAGAGAGCCGGTAAAGCGTGTGGTTACGTCTCCCTTATACGGCTGATAGCCGTCGAACAGCGTATTAATCACACCCTCGCCCTTGGTATCGGTCATAAACTCACTGCGGTAGCCGAACAGACAGCGGGACGGAATGGAATATTCAATGCGCGTACGGGAGCCAACCTTGCCCATTTCGATCAGCTCACCCTTCCGGGCACCCAGCTTCTGCATAACGCTGCCAACCGCGTCGTCCGGCACGTCAATGGACACGCGCTCCATGGGCTCAGACAAGACGCCGTCGATCTCTTTATACAGCACGTGAGGCATGGAGCAGCAAAGCTCGAAATTCTCCCGGCGCATAGTCTCAATGAGAATGGAAAGATGCATTTCGCCGCGGCCCGCCACCTTGAACGAGTCAGTAGTCTCGCCGTCCGAAACCCGAAGAGAAACGTCTTTCAGCGTTTCCTTGTACAAACGATCGCGGATCTGGCGGGACGTTACGTATTTACCCTCCTTGCCGGCGAAGGGGCTGTCATTGACAGAGAACGTCATTTCCATGGTAGGCTCGGACACCTTGACAAATTCCAGCGGTTCCGGATTGCTGACAGCCGTTACCGTATCGCCGATGGAAATATCGGCAGCACCGGCGAAGCATACGATGTCACCCATCTTCGCTGATTCCACGGAAACGCGGTCCAATCCGCTGAACTGGTACACGGAAACGATCTTTGCACGGCGCTTTGCATCCGGATCATGATAGTTGCAGAGAACTACCTCCTGATTCTGACGAAGCGTACCGCGCTCAATGCGTCCGATACCGATCCGTCCCACGTAATCGTGATAGTCAATGGAGGAAACGAGCAGCTGCAGATCCCCGTCCGGATCGCCTTCGGGTGCGGGAATGTACTCAAGAATCGTATTGAACAGGGGGGTAAGATCCACGCCTTCCTCATCAGGCGAAAGAGAAGCCGTACCGGCACGGCCGCAGCAGAACAGCATGGGAGAATCCAGCTGCTCATCCGTAGCGTTCAGATCCAGAAGCAGCTCCAGTGTCTCGTCGATTACCTCAGGGATCCGGGCATCGGGACGGTCAATCTTATTGACCACTACGATAATACGGTGATTCAGCTCCATGGCACGCTGCAGAACAAAGCGAGTCTGGGGCATGGGACCCTCGGCGGCATCCACCAGAAGGATAACACCGTTTACCATTTTCAGAATTCGCTCTACCTCGCCGCCGAAATCTGCGTGTCCGGGAGTATCCACGATATTGATCTTGACACCGTTGTACTGTACAGCGGTGTTCTTTGCCAGAATAGTGATGCCTCGCTCTTTCTCAATGGCACCGGAATCCATAGCGCGCTCCACCACTGCCTGATTTTCATGATAGGCACCGCCCTGCTTCAGCATACCGTCAACCAAGGTAGTCTTACCGTGGTCAACGTGGGCGATGATCGCTACGTTGCGTAAATCTTCTCTAATCAAAATTCTTCCGACCCTTCAATATAGAATAAAAATTCTCTAACCTAAATAGTATACCACAAATATTGACGGAAGAAAACAGAAATTCCGAAATTTTCTCAATTTCAGCACTTGCACCAAAAAGAACAGCAAGAGAAAGAGGCTGTTGCTTCAAAACAACAGCCCCTTTTCGGAGTTATCCTCTTACCGTTTTCCGATAAACAGACGGCGACATATTTTCCGCCTGCATAAATATTTTGGAAAAATAACTGGACGTACCGAACCCGCACTCCTGAGCGATGCGGGAAATACTTTCATCCGTTCCCAAAAGCATCCGCTTGGCGGCGGTCAGCTTCAACTCCGTTTTATATTCCAGAACAGTAATGCCTGTATATTTTTTGAACTGATGCATCATGTAGTACAGACTGACGCCGATCTTCTCCGCCATCTCCTTCACGGAAAGTTCCCCCGTGGGATCGGAAAGAAGAAGATCCTTCACTGCATCCACCACCGGTGAGAAGGCAGGGAGATCTGCCTTCGATACCGAGCGGATCAGCGCGATGATCTCGATTACGATCTTCTCTCTTGCCGACGGATCCTCCGTTTCCTCCAGTTTTTCCGCCAGTGCATCCAGTGCCCGGTTTTCCGCCCGACCCATATTGACGCAGTTCACCGGATAGTATTCAAAGATCCGTCCTACCGCGTTGCCGGGCGCTTCCGTTAAAACACGGCGGGCAAGTTCTTCGTCAGAGCACCGATCCGGTTCCCCGTACGGATTGGACGCCTCGTCTGCGTATTTTCCCAGTTTGGATACGATCTGCTTTACTTTGCTTTTGTCGGAAACAATCTTTCCCGCAAGGATATCCTCTTCGGTAAATTTCGCCAGCAGGATCTCCCTCGCCCGGGCGTACGCCGCCGAAAGGGATCCGCTGCCGCCCCGTTCTCTGTCGTATACCACGTAAATACTGCCGTCCGGGCCAACGGCGGCATCCGGGTAAGACACCCAGTCACGCTCGTCCAGCAGCAGTTTGTACGGCCAGGTTTTACCATCGTCTTCCGACAGATAGGCAGTGAGATTCACGCGGCGCGTCTTACGCCCCGGCTGTTCTTCGTGATTGACAAGAAGCAGTCTGCCGGAGGGAAGCCGCCGGATGTGGAAGCGAGATTCCGCACCGCCATATCCCGTATCCGTGCCCTTTGACCAGGTTTTGCCCCTGTCATAAGAATAGGACACGCCGATACCGGCGGCGGTACGCACGTAGTTTGCCAGTCGCTGATCGCGGAGTTCCACTACCATATGCTCGTCAAAATCCCGTCCGGGTACGTCCGCACCGCCCAGACGCTGAAAGGTTTTCCCCTGATCCACCGTCCTGTACACGTATGCCCCCGGCGTTTTCGTTTCGTCATAAGCGGGAGCGTAGATGCGGCGCATATCCCGCATCCACACCGCAATCGGGAACAACCATTCGCCGGTGGAAAGGACGATAGGCTTGTTCATCATAATATCTTCGCCCACCCGGAACACGTCACTCCAGGAAAGTTCCTCCGCATCCGGATCGTCGCAGACGGCGGCGTAGGTGGCATCGTCGGGCATTTCCGCCCAGGTAAACCACAGCCGCCCGATAGGATCGATCCACAGGCACGGATCAAAGCACCGATGGGCATCCTTGTACGCCACGGCGATGGGCTCGGTGAAGGTTACCCCATCCTCCGACTTTACCACCATGGCGAAATTGCCGATACGCTCTCCCCGTTCTCCGGAATAAAACGTAACGAAAATCCTTCCGCCTTTCGTGACCTCCACGCTGGGAATCCCCTGCCAGAGACGGTACTCCGTTCTGTATTTTGTAAGTTCGTTTTGATCGGTTATCAGCATATATCCTCCGTTTTCCCTTTGGAATCGAATTCGTATTCTGCTGTTTTGATTATACACCGCGTTCAGGGCAGAAAGATATAAGAATATTGCTTTTTATCCCATCCGACTATTCCCATTTTTCCCAGAATCTCTCCAGTATGGCAGAAAGAGAATACGCATCGCCGGTATACTGCATCCGGTGCCAGTGGGCGGGAAACAGCCGACGTATGCCGGGATCGGCGTATCGGTCGTCAATGAGCACCACTACGCCCCGATCCTCTTCACTGCGGATCACACGCCCCGCCGCCTGCAGGATCTTGTTCATGGCAGGGTAGGTATACGCATACTCTTTACCGCTTTCTCTGGCGGCGTCGTAGTATTCCGTCAGAATATTGAGTTCACTGGACAAGCCGGGCAACCCAATCCCCACGATAATGGAGCCGATCAGTTTTTCCCCGCGCAGATCAATACCCTCGGCGAAAATGCCGCCCAGCACGCAGAACGCCACCAGTGGTTCCCCCCGTGCTTCCGCCCGGGCGAATGCTTTCAGGAAGCGTTCCCTCTCGCCCAGAGACATGCCCTGCTTCTGCATGATGGTGCTGCCGCTGGGCGACAGCCGGAGATACTGCCGTAAAACGGCAGTCATGTAGGAATAAGACGGGAAATACACGATATAATTCCCCGCCCGGCTCTCCGTTACGGCGGCAATCAGCTCCGCCACCTGCGCGGCAGAGGCCTTCCGCTGGGAATAGCGCGTACCCACGGAATCCACCGTCACAAGGCAGAGATTCTCCTCCTCATAGGGAGAAGGAAGCTCCAACTGTACCGCATCCGCCATACCGCACACGTCAGCGTAGTATTCCATAGGCGAAAGCGTGGCGGAGAACAGCACCGCGGACACGCCTTTCGCAAGTGCCTTATCCAGCATGGCCGAGGGATCGAGACACATGATCCGAAGCCGGGTCTCCCCGCCCGCAGCTTCCGCATAAAAGCGGAAGTGCTCATCCGCTAAAAGAACGGCATCCGCCAGCCCGCGCAGGGTATTCTGCATATCGCCGAACAGCGGCTTGGCATTCTCATAATCCGCACGAAGATAGGCGTCGCATACCGCCCGCAGGCGTGCCGCCGCCGCGGGAACAAACGCCGGCACCTCTTTCTCCAGCACACAGCCGTGCGAGCCGCCGTCTTCCTCCCGCATCTCCGCATTTTCGCCGCAAAGTGCGTCAATGCCGTCAAACATAGCACGCACTTCATCGCAGGCATCGTGCAAAGATTTATCGTCCGGCAGGGCCGCCTCCGCTTCGGCAGCAAACTTTTCAAAGACGGTACGGGAAAGAGATGCGGAATACATCTCCCGTGCCCGATCCGGCAGGTTGTGCGCCTCATCGATCAGGAACACGTACCGTTCCCCTCTTGAAGCATCGGCAAAATACCGCCGGAACATGACGGCGGAATCAAAGAGATACCCGTAATCGCAGACGATCATCTCGCAGTATTCACTGAGATCCAGCGACAGTTCATAAGGGCACAAATGGTACGCCTCTGCCGTTTTCTCTATCTCTGCCGTATCGTATATCTTCCCGTTTGTGAGAAGATGCAGAAGCGCCCTATCCCGACGCTCCTCATAGGATGCGCCGTCAAAAAAAACGCAGTGAGCGCAGCGACGGCAATTGGTTATCGCATCTGCATTCAGCCGGCGTACGGGGCAAACCCGTTCTTTCGCAGTGATACGGATACAGCGGAGATGCTCTGCCTGTCCGCCCAATGTACGAACTGCCTCCAGCGCGGCATTGCCCGTCACCGTCTTCGCGGTAAAATAGAATACACGATCCGCCCGGCCGGCACCGATCGCTTTCAGCGAAGGATACACGGAAGACATGGTTTTTCCGATGCCCGTAGGCGCGCTGACCATCAGCCGGCGTTTTGTACGGATGCATCGGAACACTTCCTCCATGAAGTCCCGCTGTCCCTCCCGCACGGAGGAATAGGGGAACCGCAAAGCGGCAAGAGCCCGCCGTCCTTTCGTCTGCCGCAAACCTTCGATTTCAACAAACGGCACGGCACGGGACCACAGGCCGTCAATCACACGCATGAGAACGGGGAGGGCAAAATGGCTTTCGAATACGGCACTTTCGCCGGATTTCTCGTGAATAAAGCGCACGCGCACCGTAACGCTTTCGGCCCCCTCCGATTCGGAGGCCAGGCAGGCATTGACCATTGCCTCCGCCAGGAAGGACGGATCGTCCAGAAGGCGGACACGGGCAGGCAGGCGGCGGAGCTTCTTTTCCGTCTCCACTACCAGTGTTTCTCCGCGCTGGAACACAGCAGAGGCAATCCCATCCACCCGACAGGAAAAATCCCCCGCCATACGGCAGACAGCATACGGCACGTCGTGCTGCACACCGTATGCCTCCGACTCGCCGTCGTCCACTACGCTGATAAATCCAAACGGTACGGCATCCGTATTCTTTTGCCGTGCGAAACCGGCAACGCTCTTTGCCGTTATACAAAGTTCTTCTTTGCTCCCGTCGGCTTGCCTTATTACGGTCAGATGCATACGGACACCTCCCTCAAAAAAACACTAAATCCCGCAAAAAATCTCCCCGGGAGGATTTTTTGCTGATAAATTCCCCCGCTCCACCCTATTAACATTTTAAGCGGTTGACATAAAATGAGTACAGGTGGTATAATAACAAGAGAGCATCTTGAATATATATGACAGATAGGATGAATCTTATGATACTGAATCAGAAACAGACTACGGTAGCGTATCGCTGTCCCCACTGCGGTTCTATCGTCCTGAGCCTCGTGGGCGCCTTTGCCCTGAGCGCCGATATGCTCCGGCTGAAATGCCCCTGCGGTGAAAGCGATCTTACTGCGGTATACACAAAGGATAAAAAAGTACGCTTGTCCGTCCCCTGCTATCTTTGTCCCACGCCTCACACGTTTACTGTTTCTTCCCAGATGTTTTTCGATGCAAAGCTGATTACGTTTCCCTGTCCCTACTCCGGTCTGGGTATCTGCTTTGTGGGCCCTGAGGCACGGGTGAGTGAAGCCACGGCGGCGGCGGAGGCAGAGCTCCGCGAGCTGCTGGGTGAGACGGAATTTTCCGATCTGGCGGCACACCGGGGGCAGGCCGGCACCTTCACCGATCCGCAGATCATGGATATCGTCATGTACGTAATCCACGACCTGCAGGCAGAGGGGGAAATCACCTGCAACTGTCCCGACCGCCACGGAGATTATCTGGTGGAAATACTGGATGAATGCGTACGCATCACCTGCAAAAACTGCCGTGCAACGAAAGATATCCCTACGGACAGTCTGGCAGATGCCAACGCCTTCCTCCATTGTACACACATAGACCTAATATGATTTTTTTCGCACAGCAGTAGCAACACAGCCACACCGTCATACAATAATAACAGAGAGGCGGAAAGTCCACAGGCAAGACCTCTCGAAAGCGGCTGCAACGCCGTAATATGACAGAAAAGGAATTGTGAATATGAACTGCATCTGCGAACTTTTTGAGAACGAAACCCTTTGGCTGATCATCCTCACGCTGCTCGTTCTGACGCTCCTGTGCGGGAACGGCTACGGCAATGGCTGCGGCTGCGGCACCGCCTACACAAACAACGGCTGCGGCTGCCACTGATCCCACTCTCTAAATAAACGGAAAACAGGGGGAATGCCCAAGGGCGTTCCCCCTTTCTTTTTATTTTCCTTCCTTCAATTTTTGGGCACGGACGTCTTTTCCCGCAAAGAGAAGCGGACGAAACTCCCCAAACAGACGGCTGGTGATGCGGTCCGCATATCGATCCCGCAGCTCCCCGCCGGTAAGATTGGTATTGATTACCGTGGACAGGCGGCGGTTTATCCGCGTATTCACCACATTATACAGACAGGAAATGGTAAACTGATTGGTCATTTCCGTCCCCAGATCGTCGATAATCAGAAGATCACAGTCCAAATACCGCTCGGCGGCATCTTCCGCCGTCTCGCTGTGCCCGAAGCGCTGTGCTTCAAATACGGAAAACATCCCCTGCGCCGTATCGTACACCACGTCAAAGCCGCCGTCGATCACCACCCGCGCCACCGAGGTGGACAAATGGGTTTTCCCAAGGCCGGTAGAACCGATGAGAAGGAAGTTTTCCCCTTTTCGTCCGGCAAAATCATTGGCAAACGCCGAAAGTACATCCGCATTCCGCCGCATATTTTCCCGATCTGTTCCGGTATAGTAATCCAGCGTAAAAGAATCGAAATTCTGCCGCTCCATCAGCGTGCCGATACCGGAACTTTCGTATCCGGCCAGTATCAGCGCACGGCGCATACAGGTGCACATCTTCGTATCCACAAAGCCGGTATCCTGGCACTTATCGCACTGATATTTCCGGTCGGAATAATCGGCCGGATAGCCGGCGGCAACCAGAAGCTCCGCTCTGCGTGTCCGCAAAGCGTCGTGCTCTTTATGCATCTGCTCCACGGCGCTCTGCACGTCACCGCCATTGAGCAAAAGGCCCATTACGCGCACGCCCACAGAAGAGATCTCCCGATCGATCTCCCAAAGTCCCGGAATTTTCTGATGCAACTCGTCCTTGCGCCGCTCACACTCCGCTTCGGCATTCTGCCGCCGCTCCATAAATGCCGCACGCACGCGGCTTACATTTTCCCGGCTGAATGACATGACAGCATTCCCTCCGTTTTTCTATCGTTATTTGTCACCGTATGACCGCTGCAGGGCGGCCTCAAAGAAATCGTCTGTATCAAAGCTGGCACCCGCCGGCGTTCCTGCGGCGGGACGGCGTGCCTCTTCAAACCGATCCACATCCTCCACCGACCGAATCCCCTCTGCGTGCCATTTTTCAAGAATAGCATTGGTATACGGAACGGACGGCTCCTTCGTGCGGCTGACGGCAATTTCATATGCCCGGGCGATCACATCACACGGCATCTCCCACTCCGCCGTCCAGCGAAAGAAAGCTTCCCTTTCCCGTTTGATGAGAGCACGCTTTCCGATACCGAACATCTGCCTGAGCTCCGCCTCTGCATCGTCTGCCGCATCCTGCCGTTTCAGATGCACCTCCAGCTGTTCGTAGGTAAGCACACCCATATCGTGGAGAGAAATAGCCGTTTTTTCTATGTACCGGAGCGATCGTTTTCCCCGTTTGGCGGAATGCGCACACAAAAGAAGTACGTACTCCGGATCCAGGGAAAGATAATCCAGAAGGCCGATGATGATCTCCGCTTCAGACGTGTTGAAGATTTTTCCCAGTTCCTGCTGACAGCAGTCGATAAGCCCTGCCGCATCGGGATGGCGGGTAAGAAACTGCGCCGTCTCCCCGGTGGTATAATGAGGCAGCTGCGCCGCCCGCTCCGGCAAAGAAGCGGACACACTTTCCGTAGAAGCAAACGGCTCCGCGGCAGCTTTGATTTCCTCTGCGGCAAGAACGCCCTGTCCCTGCCAGAAAGCGAGTGCGTCATCGATCTGAGATCGGGTAGCACCGGTACGTTCGGACAGTGCGAAATAGGACGTTTCCGGCTCCGCCATCAGCGCTAAAAGAATGGCAAGCTGTTCCCGCGTGGCATGACGCAGGCAATCGCTCTCCGCGCTCACGGGCACAACCGCTACCCGGGATCCGTATCGGGGCACAATTTTTATATTCGTCGTATGCATAACATAAACCTGATTCTTATGGATTCATAAAGGGGCATTTTCCGGTTGTTTTGAGGCAAAGCACACAGGATTTCCACCGTACTCCGGCAAATTCTTCCGCGCTGAATCCGCGCGGCACCGGAACTTTTCCCCATTCCGACCGGAAGTTTTCCACAACCTGTGGAAAACCCTGTGGAAAATTAGGCGTTTGCAAACACAAAACGCCATTTTTGACAAACGCAGAACGAGCTGAAATTTACACAAACGCCGCATTTTCGTCGGATGCGAACGCATTCAGCGAAGAATCGGCAAAATTCCCGTTCAGCGCCTCAAAATACGCCTGAGCACCGATCATCACGGCATTATCTCCGCACAGAGACAACGGCGGCACGGTAAGATGCACGGACAACGCCTCCGCCGTTTCAGACACAGCCGCACGGAGATGGGAATTGGCGGCGACGCCGCCGGCAAGCACCAGATCCCGTATCCCGGTCTCCCGGGCAGCAAGCCGCAGTTTCTGGCAGATTCCCTCCGTCACCACCCGAGTGAATGAAGCGGCAATTCCTTCCCGTATATCCTCGGGCAGGGTTTCGCTTTCGGAAAGGCCCAGCTTCTGCCGGATCGTATGCATCTGATTGATAACGGCGGTTTTCAGACCGCTGAAGGAATAATCAAAGGTATCGTCCGGCACGGCAGGGGACGGGAAGGAGAACATGTTGCCTCGGCCGTTTGCAAAGCCCTTCGCCGCCAGCCGATCCATGGCGGCACCGCCCGGATACGGGAGTCCCATCACACGACCGACTTTATCAAAAGCTTCGCCGGCGGCGTCATCCCGCGTCCCACCGATCTCCACGAAAGAGGTGGGCGTGCGCACGTCATACAGAGACGTGTGTCCGCCGGAAACCACCAGTGCACAAAACGGCGCGTGCAGCTGCGGATTTACCAGATACGCCGCGGCGGCGTGCCCCTTGATATGGTTCACAGGTACCAGCGGCTTTTTATAAGAAAGGGCAAGTCCTTTCGCAAAGCTGACCCCCACAAGCAGAGATCCGATCAAACCGGGGGCATAGGTAACACCCACAGTATCGATCTCATTCATAGTGAGTGACGCCTCGCGGAGTGCGCGATCTACCACGCCGTGAATCGCTTCTATATGGGCACGGCTGGCAATTTCGGGAACGACCCCGCCGTATAATGCGTGCACATCCACCTGCGACGCGATCACGGATGAACGAACCGCACGCATGGTATCGCGCATCTCCACCACGGCCGCCGCTGTTTCATCACAGGAACTTTCTATAGCCAGAATCCGCATGGGATCTCCCCTTTCGTTTACTTTTTATCATTCTGCCTGCTTGGCAAAAGCATGGTACATCAGCACCGCGTCCTCACGGGGTGACGAATAATAATTTTTCCGCACACCGCACCGTTCAAACATAAGGGATTCGTACAACGCAATCGCCGGTGCATTGGAGGATCGCACCTCCAGAAAGACGGACTCGACGCTCTGCTGTCGGGCATCTGCCAGCACCGTTTCCATCAGCATCCGGGCGATACCCCGGCGGCGAAAGGCGGGCAAAACCGCCACCTCAATAATATCCGCCTGATCCGCGGCGGCGCAGTACCCGGCACAGCGCACCACGGCACCGTCTTTTACGGCACAAAAATACCGGTTCGCCGGATTTTTCAGTGCCGCGTTCACGGCGCTTTCTCCGGCTCCTGTGGGAAAGCAGGCCATCAGCAGTGCCGATGCCTCAGAAAAATTTTCTTCCTGAATGGGAAATACAGTCACGCTCATTCCGTAAAAGTCCCCAGATAGGCATCCAGCAGATCACTGCTCTCCACGCACCGTTTGGTGCCGCGATCGTAGAGGAAATTACCCTCGGGGAATACACCGTAAATCAGATTGATATAAATCTCCGGCCAATCGGCAGAAGAAAACTTCATATCATACGTCACCTTGGCGCCGGTCACCGGCCACACCGCTTCTTCTCCGTACAGGAACCGATCCACCACGGAATCTACCATCACCCCATCGTCGATGGTACACACCTCAAACACCAGGTTCTCCGAAATGCACACATGGATAGCATCCGCACCGAAATCCGCAAGGGTGGGCAGCGTAATGGTATCGCTGTAGAACACCGTAGTCGCCGCACCGGCGTAGGATTCCGTCAGCCAGAGTTTCGGATCGCTTTTGCCGATGGCGTACATGGTGATGTCACCTTTTTTGTAATAGGCATAAGGCTCCCCTACGTAGGTCGGCTCATAGGATACCGGGGCCGGAATATAGGACAGCTTTTTCGCGTTGTTAATAAACTTTCCGTCCTCATAGGACAGGGATACCAACCCGTCACCGCAGGCGGCAAGCATACAGCCCAACATAAGAACGGCAAGAATTGCCGCCAAAAGCCGGATCTTTGATTTGCTATTTTTCATATACACCTCAATAACCGAACGTGCCGGTGAGACTGTCGTCGTTTTCGATCCAGTCAGCCACGTTGTATACCGTATAGTTCTCTTTATCTTCCCGGACGATCACCGTTTCGATACCGGCGTTTATCACGAGCCGCTTGCACATGGAGCAGGAGCAGGTACCTGCGTACAGCTCTTTCGTCATGGGATTCACACAGCAGAGATACAGGGTGGATCCCAGCATCTGATCCCGGGGGGCGGCAATAATGGCGTTTGCTTCCGCGTGCACGGCGCGGCACAGCTCATACCGCTCGCCGCGGGGAATCTTCAATTCCTCCCGCATGCAGTAGCCCAAATCCATGCAGTTCTTTCTGCCGCGGGGGGCACCGTTGTATCCGGTGGAAATAATACTGTCATTTTTTACGATGATCGCGCCGTAGGCACGGCGCAGGCAGGTACTCCGCTCTGCCACCGTCTGTGCAATATCCAGATAATAATTCGTTTTGGAAACTCTGTCCATATGTAGTCTCCCTTCTGCTTACACATATTCATATGCTGAAAAATCGGCAAAATACCGCATTTTCACCTATACTAATATTGTACCAATTTCCGCGCCCGATTGCAATAGGTTCTTTCATAAGATTTGCAAAAATCTCCGATGCATACTCCCTTTTTCCGGCTCATAGAATGTGCTGTACCACATTCTGAAAACGGAGGACGGACGCATGCGCGGCACACGGCTGTTTTTTCTGAACGCGGCAATGCTTGCCGCCGCCAATATCCTGATGCGGCTGATCTCCGTTTCCTTCAACACGTACGTGTCGGGCAAGGTGGGCGCAGAGGGGATGGGGCTTCTGACGCTGGTCATGAGCGTATACGGACTTTCCGTCACGGTGGCCGCCTCCGGCGTACATCTTGCCGCCGTGCGCCTGACGGCACAGGCACTGGCAAACGGGGAAAACGGGCGGCGGATTATGCTGGGATGCATTGCGTACAGTCTTCTGTTCGGCATCTTTGCCGGAACGGCACTTTTCTCCCTGTCTGCCTCCATCGGCACCCATCTTCTGGGAGACGTGCGCACAATTCCCTCTCTCCGGGTGCTGGCACTCAGTCTGCCGGCCATTTCTCTATCCACCGCCCTTGCCGGCTATTTCACCGGCGTACGCCGCGTATACAAAAACGTGATTGTCACTGCTTTCGAACAGCTGGTAAAAATCACGCTTACCTCTGCCCTGCTCCTTCTGATCGCGCCGGCAGGGCTTGAATACGCTTGTCTTGCGGTAGTGGCCGGCTCCGCTATCGCGGAGGGCGCTTCCTTTGTCTGCGGCCTTCTGCTGTTTCTCACCGATAAAAAAACGGGCACCACACCGTCCAACGCCTCACTTTCCTCTATGCTTGCCCGCGTGTTCGCCATCGGCTTCCCCATTGCCGTGGGCAGTTACGCGAGGCAGGGACTGCTCACCGCCGAGCATCTGGCCATTCCCTGGGGGCTTCGTAAAAGCGGTGCCACCGCCTCGGCGGCGCTTGCCTCTTACGGCGTTCTCCACGGCATGGTCTTTCCGCTGGTCCTGTTTCCATCCGCTGTTCTCAGTGCGTTTGCCGGACTTCTCGTACCGGAATTCACACAGGCCCATGAACAAGGGGATACCGAACGCATCCGCTCCATGGCGGTAAAGGTTCTGCGTGTTTCCCTGCTGTTCTCTCTGGGCGTTTGCGGTATCTTCCTCAGCTTCGCTCACGAAATCGGCGCCTCCATGTATCCGGGCACGGACGCAGGTACCCAGCTTGCAAAAATCGCACCGCTGATTCCGGTAATGTATCTGGATTCCGCCGTGGATGCCATGCTGAAAGGGCTTGGGCAGCAGATACACTCCATGAAAATCAATATCGCCGATTCGGCAGTAAGCCTTACGCTGGTGCTGCTCCTGCTGCCAAGGTTCGGCATGGAGGGATACGTGATCGTCCTATACGTCTGCGAACTGCTGAACGCAGCGCTCAGCATCAGCCGTCTTCTTGCCGTCACGGGACTTACCGTATCCATCCGCCGCTGGATTCTGAAGCCGATTCTCAGCGTGATCCTTGCCACTGCCGCGGTGCGGTTTCTTTCCGCCTATAACGCCGTACCGCTGATCGGCGCCGGAGACTCCGTTGCCTTTCGGATTGCCGGCACAGCGGCACTTTATGCGGTGCTGATTATCCTGACCGGTGCCGTGGACCGAGAGGACGCCCGGTGGGCAAAGCGCGCCCTATGCTGAGAAACAAAAAACGGAGATCCCCAAGAAAGGCGGTATCTCCGTTTTCCATATACTCACTGCGCATAATAATCGTATTTACAGTTTGGACATTTGGGATAGTCGAAATCGTGCACCGTACCGCACGCCGGGCAGGTCTTCTGGGGCAGATCTTCCGCTGACTCGGACTCGGATTCATCCGCATAAAACTCCAGCTTACGGCAGGCGGGACAAACGTAGATGCTCACGTCCAATGCACCCGAAAGCAGATTGGGCAGATCGCCCAGCACCCAGCCGGTCTTGCCCAGCTGCAGACGCTCCCTTGTATAAAACTGCATCGTCTCGCCGCAGCGAAGGCAGGGGAAATTTCGCATATAGCACCTCCTAAAAGTTTCTTATGGATAACCTTATCGTTTTTCTGCATTGTATCATAGATGGAGCGTTTTGTCAAGGCGAGGATGCGGACATCTCCAGAGGCTATTCTCCGTTTTTTAGTGACCCGTGGGGGAATCGTCGTCTCGTGCAGATCGCAAGCGATCTGCTGCGGCCTCGGTCAGGGTCGGCTCTGACAGTCCCCCGGACTGTCATTCACTACCGACCCGTTCGATTCCCCTCCGTTTAATCAAAAAAAACAACAGCACCCCGAGGGCGTGCAAAATTAGCGGTAAAATTGAATTTAGCCACCACGTTTTTTGTGGTGGCTTTTTGATATGCAGAAAGCAAAGAAATGTCCCACACGAGGCGGGGCGAGAGATTATTCAAAGCATTCGGCATATTTGGGGATTTGGCGGAGCTCGGCGAGAAGGAAGTCGGGCATACCGTTCAGAATTCCTTTCCAATAGTCATCCCATACGGCAGGAAGTCTGTCGCCTGAAACTGTCACCTTGGATACAAGTGGGGCTGAATACTGGTAATCACCCTGCCCGCAGATATCCTTGTATGCTTTGTAGTGGGCAAAACTCTTATCAAAATTGGCAATGGCTTTTTGCACATTTCCCCCATTGATGAACTCCTGTCGGGACAAAATGAGATACAAACGTCCGAGTGTCCAGTGCTCACACCCACATCTTCCGTCGTTGAACACCAACTCATACATATGGGCGATGGTCAAAAGAACGCTTCTGTCGTACTCGCTGATCTGAGCGTCTGGCTTGTGTGTCACCGCATAGGACAGTACCCAATCCAGCACGTGCAGACACGCAATAACGCTTTCCCCTTGGGTTTTATCCATTTCCTCGCCAACCACGGCTCGCGGCAAAAGTGCTTCTTTGGAATAATGCATAGAGTCTTGTGCGCAGGCAAGTGCCTTGGCTTTTTCGTATTCACCCATGCTTCTGTAGATCATCACGGTCGTTAGTACGATTTCTCCGTGGCGTTCGGATGAAATATCCATTTTTAACAGTTTTTCATATACCTGTAATGCCTCCCACCAATAGGTGTTTTGCGTGTTGTATTTCACATTTTCATAAAAATGCTCTTTGTCGTCATCTTTCATGCGTATGGCACGACCGTGCTTTTGCCATCCAAGCCGATGCAACGCTTCTGCGAGCTGGAAAAGAATCTCGGGCTCGTTAGGAAATTCTGCAACAGCTTCGCGGAGCATTTGCACACAGCTCTCATAGTCTCCGTGGCCCCTTCCCAAAAGGTAGCCTTGAGCATTTATTTGGTTCTTTGCCTCCTCCAGAATTCGCTTGATCCGCTCCTCCCGATCGTTCTGGTACCCGAACAGTTCATCTATGGATACATGGAAATAATTCGCGATAGCAGGGATCATTTCCATATCGGGATAACTACCACTCGACTCCCAACGAGAAACAGCCTGCGCAGTTACGCCGAGAGCTTCTGCAAGATTATCTTGTGTGCGTCCATCACGTCTGCGCAGTTCTCTAATTTTAGTACCTAAATTAAGTTGCATAAAAGCTCCTCCTTGAAATAGTTATCACCGGTGTGATTATATTATAGCATATATTTGTGAAAAAACAATTATCAAATAGTTGTTTACGACTCAACCAATGTTTGTTTTTTTGCTTTTCCCGACGCTCGCGTCTGGGGCAAGCATAGCGCGTGGACGTCCACACACAATCGGGCAGAAGCCCGAACCCACTATCCGCAGAGGGATGGTGCATATAAGGCTCCCTTGTGCAAAGGGAGCTGTCACCGTAGGTGACTGAGGGATTGTTTTTGCTCTGTAAATTTACAATCCCTCCGTCTTGCTCCGCAAGCCACCTCCCTTTACACAAGGGAGGCTTTGGAGAGCGACCGCTAATAGAAAAACACCACCAAAGAAAAATCCTTGGTGGTGTTCGTGTTTTCTCCGCTAAAGATGCATAGCAGAGGGCAAGCCTTTGGCGCTGAATGATAAAGGAGAAAACAATATGGAAAAGGTA
>JAZQDY010000165.1:0-9781 GCA_045547015.1 Eubacteriales bacterium
CTCCCTCCATTTCCCGGCGGAGGATTTCGGCGGCTTTCTCCGCATCCTTTCTGGCAACCTCGATGATCAGCTCGTCGTGCACCTGCAGAATCAGCTTTGCATCGATGCCGGCATCCCGGAGGGCGTTTCTCGTTTCGATCATGGCAATCTTGATAATATCCGCTGCCGTTCCCTGAATCGGACTGTTTTTCGCTACCCGTTCGCCGAAGGCACGGATATTTTTATTCTGGGAAGCAAGCTCCGGGATAAACCGCTTGCGTCCGAATACGGTGGTGGTAAAACCGGTTTCCTTTGCTTTTTCCACCGTCTCGGTAAGATACGCTTCCACGCCCGGATAGGTGTCGAGATAACTGCGGATATACTCACCCGCCCGGGCACGGGAGATGCCCAGATCCTGGGAGAGGGAGTAGTCGCCGATGCCGTAAACAATGCCGAAATTCACCGCTTTCGCCCGGCTTCTGAGCTCCGGCGTTACCTCCGAAAGGGGCGTGCGGAATACCTGAGATGCCGTGGCGCGATGGATATCCTCACCGCTGAGGAAGGCCTCCTGCATGGCGGCATCCTCCGAAAGCACCGCAAGAAGCCGCAGCTCAATTTGGGAATAGTCTGCGTCAAGCAGCGTGTGCTCCTTGTCCGAGGCGGTAAAATACCGGCGCAGTTCCCGTCCCAGTTGTCCCCGGACGGGGATGTTCTGCATATTGGGATCCAGGGACGACAGGCGTCCTGTGGCAGTGCCGGTCTGGTTGAAGCGGGAATGGATTTTTCCGTCCGCTCCCATCAGAGCGATCAGATTGTCGCCGTAGGTGCCGGTGAGCTTTACCAGCTGTCGGTAATCCAGAATATGTCCGATGATGGGATGATAGGGGCGCAGCTTGTCCAACGTTTCCGCATCGGTGGAATAGCCGCTTTTCGTCTTTTTGAAGGAGGGGAGACCCATCCGCTCAAAAAGCACCTCGCCCAGCTGTTTTGGGGAGTTGAGATTGAACTCCGTTCCGGCTTCCTCAAAAATCTGTGCGGCAAGCTGGGCGGCGGTGTTCTGCAGACTGACGGTGTACTCGTGGAGTCCCTCCGCGTCCAGGGTGAATCCCGCCTCCTCCATTTCGGCAAGGACCTCCGAAAGGGGAATCTCGATATTTTGCAGCAGATCGGTCATGCCGTGCTCTGCGAGCCGTTCCTTGAGAATGGTCGCAAGGCGAGAAATGGCATGCGCTTCTGCCTCAGCTGTCTCCGGCACTTCTTTTGCGCCCAGATATACCTCCGTCAGCCGTTCTATGGGATACGTGCTTTCACCGGGGGCAAGAAGATACGCGGCAAGCATAGTATCAAACCGGCACTGCACCGGGATGCCCCGGGCACGCATGGCGGCGTAAAAGTGCTTATAGTCATGGCAGATGACCGGATGCTCTGCCAGCACATCTTTTACCGCGTCCGCAGGGACGATCCGGTAAAGATCGCCGCACACGGCGGCAATGTCTCCGTTCTCTTTCAGGGCGGCGATGATTACCGTATTTTCCGGCAAAGATTCTCCCGGGGTCATAACGGGAAAGGGCGGGCAATCCGGGCACGCGGCGGGAGCGGCGGATACCGTTTCCGTCAAGCCGAACCGGATTTTCAAAGCGGAGAATTCCAGTTCCGTAAACAGCTCGCACAGACGCGTTCCATCGGGCACGGCGTCCTTTTCCGTTACGTCGTGAGGCAGAGGGACTTCTCTGAAAATTTCCGCCAGTTTCCGGGAAAGGATGGCGCTGTCTTTGCCGGAACGGAGCTTTTCCGTTACGGATTTCGTTACCGGCAGGGCATCAATGTTTGCATAAATGTTGTCCAAAGAGCCCATCTCCGCGATCAGCTTCAGTGCGGTTTTTTCGCCGATGCCCGGCACACCGGGGATATTGTCAGAGGTATCTCCCATCAGCGCCTTCACGTCCACGAACTGGGCGGGGGTGATGCCGTATTCCTCCCGGAATTTTTCCGGCGTGTAAAGAATATCCTCTTTCGTTTTTACAAGCAATACCGTGGTGCTCTGGGAGATCAGCTGCAGGGAGTCCCGGTCACCGGTGAGAAGATAGGTGTGTATGCCGCCGGCCTTTTCCGAAATGGCGGCAGAGGTGCCCAGAATATCGTCCGCCTCATAACCGTCCAGGGCAATGACCTGACATCCCATGGCGGCGGCAACCTCCTTGGCGTAGGGAAGCTGCAGGGCAAGCTCCTCCGGCATACCTTTCCGGGTGGCCTTATATCCGTCGTACATCTGATGCCGGAAGGTGGGGGATTTTTTGTCAAAAGCACATACGATGCCATCCGGTGCGAGGGCGTCGATGTGCTTTTTCAGCATGGTGATAAAGCCGTATACGGCGTTGGTGGGCAGTCCCGTCCGGGTGGAAAGGGGACGGATGCCGTAAAAGGCGCGGTTCAGAATGCTGTTTCCGTCAATAACGAGCAGTGTTTTCATAGGTGATTCTCCCGTTCTCTGCTTTTCGATACGTCTATTATACCACAAACCCGGCGGCAGGAAAAGAGTGCAGGCGAAAAAGTATAAAATTCACAATCTTTCTCTTGTAAAAGCACGCGCAGATAGTGTATAATGAAGAAAAAACGAGAGGTGATCTGCATAAAACGGCTATGCCTTTCTTTGATGGTGCTGGTCCTGCTCTCCGCGCTTTTTGGCTGCGGCGGGCTTCGCACCTATACGCTGGATGAAATTCTGCCCGCGCCTACGGATGATGCTACGCTTTTGCCGCTGATTGAGTCGGTGACAGTGACCCGTGCGGATGGTGCGTCGGTGACGGTAAGCGGACCGGAGGTGGAAACGCTGATGATGGCGTTCGGAACGCTGACCTGCACAAGAAAACAGACGGAAGGCGTGGTTCCTGCCTACACGCTGACGTTTGCCATGGCGGATCCGGCAGACGTACGTCTCCCTTTATACGTTACGTCGGACACGGAGTATACCGATCCTTGTCTGCAGTACGGGGAGTATGTGTACTCTCCCGTGAACACGCGGTTTGATCTTCAGTATTTGGATGGTCTCTTCTCGTGAGAGAGATTGTATTTGTGCAAATTCGCTATTTTTTGCCTTTGTTTTTTTACGTGTCTGTCGTCCCTTTTGCGGGGGATGTTCATAAAATATGCTATATTTCATAAATAATTATGGTATAATATAGAATATGTATTCATTTCTGCCCGGACGGGCAAATACTGTGGGGAGGAGCACGCTGCTTTTGCAGCGGTTACAACTGCCTTGGAAGCACTGTTTGAATATCTCACACGAAGCCTGAAGATTGCCTTCAAGAGTGTGTTTTTCAATTTTAAGCAATACGCCTGTTTCTTTGCCGCCTTGTTCATCGTACAGATGTTTTACGGCCTGATGTCGGTGTCCTACGCCAACAATAACGACGTGGAATACGAGCACGTGACGGCGGAGTACGACTATCACATGGTTCTCAGAGATTTGAATGTGGATCAGGCGAACTATATTTTCAACGACTCCGGCTCCGTGTTTAAAAACGATCTGATCTTCAAGATCGTCCGCTCCGAGGAAAACATGAACTACATGACCGGCAAGACCCGGTGCGATATGTTTTTATTTTTCCTGAATGATAAGGACGTGAGCGAGGCGCGCTTCAGGGAAAATTATCTGCCCAACCTGCAGAAACTGGGTCGGCCGGGAGAGTCATTCTCCATTGCCACCACGCCGCTTCTGCGCTTTGAGGATAACCAGAGGACCAATCTGGTGACGTTTATCTTCATAACGCTGATTCTGCTGGCGGTGTCCATTTTCCTTCTGACGGCACTTTACAATATCCGTGTCAATCAGTATAAGTTTACATACGGCGTGTACATGACCTTCGGTGCCGATTTCAAAAAACTGTTCGGTACGGCGTTCTGGGAGCTGTTCGTCATTTCCGTCGTAACGCTGATTCCCGCTGTTCTTCTTTCCACGCTGGTGGTGTATTTCATTTATCTGCCTACCGGCATGGCATTCCAGTTTTCTTTTCTGTCCTTCCTTAAGGTGCTCCTGTTCGGCACGGCAGTGGTGCTGGCCTCCGTGTGGATGCCCATGCGGCTGATGTCCACGAGACAGCCCATGACGCTGATCGTTACGGAGGACAACTCCAACCTGGTCACCTCCCCTATGCGCTCCATCAATCTGCTGGGCAAGAAATTCCCCACCCAGTATGAGTTTTATTCCATCTGGCGTTTCCGCAAATACAGCGTCCAGCTGCTGACCACGGCCATCGTGTTCTGTGCGCTGTTTATCTGCGGCCTGTATCTTGCCAATATTTATACTACCGGGCTTACCTATCCCCGCCCGCAGTTTACGGTGGATCTCTCCGATACGGAGTTTTCTTACGACGATATCATGAGTGAGGAACTCTACGCCATCGAGGGCATCACCGAGGTGCAGGCCATGAACAACAAGATTGAGGCATCCGAGATTGCGTCCCATATGCTTACCGATGCCTCCAACGTAATGCCCTTTAAGAATCTGGTGGTGTATGAGAGTGAGCAGAATCCCGTGACGGGTATGCGCGCGTCCAGTGAGGTAGTGTATTACGGCATGACGGAGGAACAGCTCCGCGTGCTGGAGAAATACAAATATACCGGCGATCTGAACTGCATTTATACCACGCCCGGCACCGTAATTATCGGTGACTCCGTTTCCAATATCAAAACCTACAAGTTTGAAGTGGGCGATACCATTCAGGTCTCCGTCAAGACCGGGCAGATCCGCAGCGTGGACACGAACCTCAGCGGACGCAATCTCTTGAAGAGCCAGATCCAGTATTTCAAATACGACTATTATACCTTTACCGTAGGGGCGGTTATCGAGAATATCCCCTCCGGCAGTATGCCCATCTTCTTCAGTACGGCTGATTATGAGATCGTTTCCGGCGGCAGAAGCGCCGATCCCACGTCTTTGAATATTTACGTGGATCAGTCTCTGTCCAGCGAGGATACGAACCGGATCGATGTGGAACTTCGCCGCTGGGGCCGTATGTACGGCGAGACACATGTTTCCAACACACATCAGCTCAGCCTGGATACCATTTCCGGGGATAAGCATTATCATGAGCTGTACGTAGCGATCTCTATGCTGATCCTGTGCATCTCTCCGCTTGTCTGGTTCTTCTCCCAGACGCTGTACTATTTCAAGCGGGAAAAGGAATTCAATATCCTCCAGTCCATCGGTGCTTCCATCCGGGATATACGGCAGATCTATCTGCAGGGCGGTCTGGTGATGGCAGTTCTGTCTCTCATCGTGGCGATTTTCCTCAGTTATCTGGGCAGTTACGGTTTGTTCTATATTTTCAACGTACTGATTCCGTATTTCGGGAAAGAGTATATCCGGTATGAATTCTATATGCCCTGGTACGCGATCCTTACCAGTATCGTCATGTCCGTGGGCTGCGGCTTCTTCTCTACGTACCTGCCGTTCCGTTCCTATATCAAGTCCAGAGTTACACTGGAAAACGGCGGCTCCGGCGAGGGAGACGAATAATACCGCTTTTGCGTACTTCGCGTATTGAAATAATTCAGAGAGTAAAGAGGATTTTTATCTATGGCAGTGCAGTATATGCTCCAGACGGAGAGCGTAATCAAACAGTATAAACAGTACGATACCGTAGTTACCGCAGTAAACCGCGTGTCTATCAAAGTGGAACCCGGCGAGTTCGTGGCGATTATCGGTACGTCCGGTTCCGGTAAAAGTACGTTTCTTCACATCTGTGCCGGTCTGCTCAATGCGGACGCCGGCCATGTCAAGATCCGCGATCAGGATATTACCAAAATGTCCGCCGACGAGCTGGGCCGTTTCCGCGGCATCAATATGGGATTCATTTTCCAGCGGCATAATCTGATTCCTCAGTTTACGGCACTTGAGAATATTCTGATCCCCACCGTAATGTGCAATAAGCCGGATATGAGCTATCAGGAAAATCTCCGCAAGCTGGTGGAGACTCTGCAGCTGGGTGAGCGTCTGCATCATCTGCCCAGCGAGCTTTCCGGCGGTCAGCAGCAGCGCGTGGCCATTGCCCGCGCCCTTATCAATCTGCCGGATATCGTGTTTGCCGACGAGCCTACCGGTAACCTGGACCGCGCCAACGCGGATGAGGTGCTGAAGCTTCTCCTGGAGACGAAGCGCGTTCTCGGTCAGACGCTGGTTATGGTTACCCACGATTTGTCCATTGCCGATCATGCCGACCGCATTTTCCGCATGGATAACGGAGAGCTGAAACTGCACCGCGACTATGTTTCCGGCAACAAGCGTACCGTTACTTCCTACTGATTTTAGACATATCCCCGGCAAAAGCCGGGGATATGTTTTCCTCCTTCCGGTGGGAAAAAGGAAAAAGAGCACACATATCTCACAAAAAACAGCAGTAAAATAGACGTTTTTGCCGTGAAAAGCGGTGAAAAATGAAAAAATCAAAAAAATCTATTGATTTTATCTGCGAAATTTGATATACTGGTAATAAGTTATAAGAATTTGCCGTAAACTGCGCGCAGATTCCTACGAATTATTTGCACCCAAGGAGCATACAGATATGATTTCTCGCGATGTTACCATAAAGAACAGCGTTGGTCTGCACGCAAGACCGGCCACGTTCTTTATCCAGAAGGCAGATTCTTACCGCAGTTCGATCTGGGTAGAGCGTGAGGACAGGCGCGTCAATGCAAAGAGTCTCCTCGGCGTTCTCTCTCTCGGTATCGTAAAAGGAATGACGATCACGCTGATCGCTGACGGCAGCGATGAACAGGACGCACTGGACGGTCTTGCCGCTCTCGTTGATACCGGTTTCAACGACTGAACGAAAATTGGTTCCGCTCAATAACAGCACGGAGTCTGCCGGGCCGATAGGCTCGGCAGTTATTCTCTATACGAATTTGCGGCGAAAAGCACTGCGGACGGCTTTTCGCCTATTTTTGTCTGCGTGAACTGTACGACCGACTTTTTCCGAAGTTATTGGCTGAAGCGTATGGAAAAACTGCACAGCGGCGGCTGTAACGCCCTGAATTACTGCCTGAGAGGAGGGAGATCCTTTGTTGGACAGAGATAAAACCGAGGCAAGAGAGACTGTCCTCTCTCATCTGCGCGCCAAATCCATGGCACTGCCGCGGATGCCCGGCGTGTATATCATGCGCGCGGCCTCCGGCAAAGTGATCTACGTGGGGAAATCCCGCTCTCTCAGAGATCGGGTGTCTCAGTATTTTCACGGTGCCCACGACGTCAAAACATCCCGTATGGCGGACAGTGTGCACGATTTCGATTTCATCACCTGCGATACGGAGATGGAAGCTTTGGCGCTGGAAAATCAGCTTATCAAGCAGTACACGCCCAAGTACAATATAAAACTGAAGGATGCCAAATCCTACCCGTATATCCGGCTGAGCATGGGAGAGAGCTATCCGCGCCTGTCCATGACGCGCCGGCGTATGGAGGACCGGGCACTGTATTTCGGTCCCTATTCCGGCACGTCCACGGTATTCTCTGTGATCCGGACGCTGGAACGCTCTCTGGGGCTGCCCTCCTGCAAACGCGTATTCCCGAAGGATATCGGCAAAGAGCGCCCCTGCGTGTACCATCAGATGGGACGGTGCGTGGGCGTTTGTACCGGAGAGGTTTCCGAGGAGGAGTACGGCGCACTGGTAAAGTGTGCGGTGCAGATTCTGCGGGGCGATACAAGGGATGCCATGGCGGCGCTTACCCGGCGGATGGAAGCCTGTGCAGAAGATCTGCGCTTTGAAGAGGCGGCGCGCTGCCGGGATTCCATTGCCGCCCTCAAGCGGCTCAGCGAAAAGCAGAAGGCGGTGGGCGCCCCGGATTTTGCCTGCGACGTGATCGCTCTTGCCAAATCCGATTTGGGCGATTCGGCGGCGGTATTTTATGTGCGCGGCGGATATATCGCGGACAGCGAGCATTTTCGCTTTTCGCCCGATGAGATCACGGTAGAGAATGCGGATGCGGATGCACTTGCCTGCGGCGATTCGCCTATGACGGCGTTTATTATCAGCCTGTATCAGGGGAGAGAGGACATCCCGGCGGAAGTGCTGTTGTCCTTCCCGCTGCCCGAGCATGAATACGAGATTATTTCCGGCTATCTCACCGGCCGTGCCGGACGGCGCGTGACTGTCCGAACCCCGCAGCGGGGCGATCTTTATAAGCTGTGTTTGATGGCACAGCGGGATGCGGCAGAGCACGGCGAGAATCAGCGCAAACGGGAAGAGGGCGATACGCGCATGCTGGTGCGGCTGGCTTCTCTTCTGGAGCTGGAAACGGTACCGGAACGCATTGAGGCGTACGATATTTCCAACCTGGGAAAAGAGCATATCACTGCCGGTATGGTTGTGGCGGAAAACGGAAAGCATAAAAAGAGCGACTACCGGCTGTTCAAAATCCAGTCCGTTTCCGAGACGCCGGACGATTACGCTTCCATGCGGGAAACCATTCTCCGGCGTGTCAGTCATCTCAGCGATGAGGGAGGCACCTTCGCCGTGCGTCCCGATCTGATTCTGCTGGACGGCGGTGAGACCCACGTGGCAGTAGTTCGTGCGGCACTGAAGGAAGCGGGGGTCAGTATTCCCGTATACGGCATGGTAAAGGATGAACACCACAAAACCCGTACGCTGGTGGGTGAAAATGAAGAGATCAACGTGGCACGCGATCCTGCGGTGTTTCAGTTTCTTTACAAATTGCAGGAGGAGGTGCACCGCTTTACCGTCTCCGGCATGAGTGCGGCCAAGCGGAAAACCATGCGTACCTCTTCGCTGGAAAAGGTGAAGGGGATCGGTCCTGCCAAAGCGAAAGCACTCCTTGCCCATTTCGGTACCATGACCGCCATGCGGGCGGCATCCCCTGCCGATATTGCCGCCGTATCCGGGATCTCTCAGGCGGACGGCGAGAACGTATACAAATTCCTGCACGGTGAAGAAAAGCCGTGAGTTTATCTTACGAAAACGGAGGATACATCTATGATGCGAATTATTACCGGCACAGCCCGGGGAACGAAGCTTGTGACGCTGGAGGGGGATAATACCCGTCCTACGGCGGAGAGAGTAAAGGAAGCGGTGTTTTCCATGCTTCAGTTTGAACTGGAGGGAAGAGCCGTTCTGGATCTGTTTGCCGGATCGGGACAGATGGCGCTGGAGGCGCTTTCCCGCGGCGCGGCACGTGCCACGCTGATCGACGCGTCCCGGGAGGCCATTGCGGTGATTATGGAGAATGCGAAAAAGACCCACCTGTTTGATCGGTGCCGTATCTCCTGTGCAGACTGGGCATCGTTTGTAAGAGGTGCACAGGGAAGGGAGAAGTACGATACCGTATTCCTGGATCCGCCCTACGGGGACGGAATCCTGCCCTCGGTGCTTCTGAAACTGCAGGAAGCGGAGATTCTGGCGCACAATGCCGCCATTGTCTGCGAAACGGCGGAGGAAGAGGTGAGCCGCCGCGCAACGCGCGGTATGAGCCGGGAGGAACTGGCGGCGCGGGAGAACGCCATCGTTCTTCGCGATGTGTTCGGAGATGACAGCACGCTGTCCGAAAAATACACGATTGACCGTACGGTTGCCTATGGGCGGACGCGGATTACGGTGCTTCGGCCTGTTCTGCCCGATGTGACGGAGGAGGCGGAATGATGGCTGAAAAACGCATTGCCATGCTGACGGGCAGCTTTGATCCGGTGACCGCCGGTCATACGGATCTGATCGTCCGTGCGGCCAAAATGTTTGATCTCGTTTATGTGGCCATCATGTCCAATGGGGAGAAGGATTCCGCCGGCGGCGG
>JAZQDY010000166.1:0-2766 GCA_045547015.1 Eubacteriales bacterium
CGGAGCATTCTCTGGGTCCGGCTGACGCTTTCACCGCGCTGGATGGTGCCGCCGGCCTTCAGGATCTCTTCCTCCGTCTTGGTCAGATCGTGACCGGAGAGGGAAGCGTTGATACCGATGTAGATCTCCACGTCTTCGTGGTCTTCGAAAAACTCCAGATATTCGGTGAAATCAAAGAAGGTTTCGTGGCCCTGGTCGGAGATAATGACACGGTCTACCCATTTATTCTCTACCCAGTGCTTGTAATCCAGACCCCAGGCGGTTGCCTTTTCGTCGATGGGATTCAGCACGCGGACGTTCAGGACCTTGCCCTCGGGCAGATCGTCGTGGATGCTCTTTACGAAGTCGTTCATGATCTTCGTCCGTTCGGCAACGTCGGTCAGCTCCGTACCAAAGATGTAGTAATACCGGCCGAAGTCCATGGTAATGCCGGCTACGTTTTCCGATGCGGCCACTTCCATCAGAATATCGTGGAGATAGTTGCGGTATTCCTCATGCACGTAGCTGAACTGGTAGGAGCCGCCCCGTGCCCATTCGGGATGCAGGAAAAATAAGGAACCGCTCTGATAGCCGGAGGAGGCACCGCCGGAGGAATAGTGGGACATACGAAGGGAAACGTACAGCTCGCCGTAGTTGTTTTCCGCTACATAATTGGCAAGGAGCTCGTGAGGATAGCCGGTTTTGTTGATTTGCCGCATATTGTTGTAAGCCATTTTGTCAATGTCGCGCATGATGTGATCGAAGGTCAGGTGTCTGCCTTTGGTGTCTACATGGTCAAGGAAATCCGCGGGCCATTTTTCTTCGGGGATATTCAGCTCGGTGAGGCGCTTTTCCACGTATTCCCACCATACCTTACTGTCGTAGTTCAGAATGGAGGTGGAGAAGAGACACCAGTTGAATTTCCGCTGGTCGATCTTCTCGGCGTAGTTGGTGATAACGTTCTTTATCAGCGTGTCGGGATTATCGTATCCCTTGTAGCAGAAAATGGAGTAGCCGTCGTTGTCCGTAAGAAGATTGTGGGAGTCGTCTTCCTTTTGGTACAGATCGTACTTTTCGTCGGAGATGGAGACGAGTTTTATGTAAGCGATGCGGAGCAGCTTCGTCCCGTCGTTGGTGATGGTGATTTTGCCGTCCGTAAAATTATCCGCAAAGGCAAAGCATTCCCGGATGGATGCGTTGGCAGTGGAGGTGTCGGTGATGGTGACGGGGTGATCGTTGATAAAGGCACTCTGCATGCCCTGTACGTAACCCACGTATACGGCGAATTTTCCGTTTACCGTTACGGGGAGTTCCACCGTGTAGGCGTCCTTCTGTCCGTTGCAGGAGATATACGCGCCGTATTCATCGTCCGGCCACTGGAAATAGCGAAGCTTCCACATGGTGCCCTTGGGATAGGTGAGCGTCTGGAAATCCTGGAAAACGTATGCGGTATCCGGTGCTCCCGCTGTGACGGTGTCGCCGTTTTCCACCTTGACGTAATCCGCAGGCAGATAGTGGTCAAATTCGAAATCCACCGCACCGCCGGTGACGGAAACCACGAATTCACACATGCCGGTGAAAGGAATATCGCTGTACGTGTACGAGGAGGTAACGTCTGCTGGTTTGTAGGTTTTCGTATATACCTTCGAGGGATCCTTTTTGGAGGTGATGACGGCGGTGATTTCCGTGTTTTCCTTTACCTGGGTGAGGGTTGTGTTCAGCGTCAGTGCTTTTGCTGAGGAATCGTATTCCGGCGTCACGTTCAAAACTTCCGTCTTTTCCACGGTGATGCCGGTGGTCATTTTGATGTTGTCAAAGGTAACGGAGTTGAGACCGGACTTGATTTCTGCCATTACGTTTTTGATCTGCACGGAGGCTTTCGTGCCGGATGCCAACAGGGTAACGCCCTGCACGGCGGCCTGCAGTTCTCCGTCAATGTAGAAACGGACTTCCTCCTCACCGTCGAACTGGATGTCCCATTTGTGGAAGGCGTCGTCGGTGGGGATGCGGATTCGCTCCGTAACGGCGGTATCGTTGCCACGGGCGGTTGTCATCACGGTGACGGAGGCGTTATAGCCGTTCTCATCTTCCTCGCCCATGGAGTGGAAATTCAGATTGATGGAAGCACTGCCGGGGAGCGTGACCTCCACGAACATGCCGCGCCAGGCGATATTGACGGCCGGCGTCAGCAGAGAATCCACCTTCATATCCATTTCCAGAGAGAAGGTATTAGCATCTCCCTTTTCAAAGGGGAAATGCATGACGCAGTAGCCGGTGGAGCGTGCGTTGCCGCCCATATACACCGTGCCCTCTTTTACGCCTTCCGTTTGGGAGTCGGCGAAATAGTAAAACGGGGGTGTGTTGGAGGAGAGGGTAAGTGCGGGATCGGTCAGTGAATCACAGTTGTAGTCAAAGACGACTTTTTCCTCCATTTTTTCGTCAGCGGCGGAAAGCGGGGCAGTAAATCCGGGGATCATTCCCAGCAGCATGGCCGCACAAAGCAGGAGACAGGACAGTCTTTTTTTCATCGAAGGGTATCCTTTCATTTTTGTAAGATTACTACCAATATTATAAAGTATCCCGGACGGCATTTTGTGTATATTCTGTTAACTCTCGGCGAAAAATACCGGCGATTTGTTGAAAAACAAAAGTCTGGTTTTCGCATATTTTCGAAAACCAGACTTTTTGAAACCCCATTTGGAGATTATGATTTTTTCTTCTTTGTAATAATGATTGCGGCTGCGGCGACAATCATTATTACGGCTGCCCCGATGCCGATGTATAGAG
>JAZQDY010000167.1:0-3272 GCA_045547015.1 Eubacteriales bacterium
CTTGGTATAGCTATTCGAAATCTTGTACTGAACGAGGATCTTCCCAACGACCCGTCCACATGGGATAGTAAAATTGAGATGCTTCGTGTTTCTAACCAACTGTATTTCATGATCTATGGCGACGATCTTATGTTTCATCACAATCGGATATCCTTCAACCATTGGATTATTTCTACCTATCAAATTGCACAAGGCAAAACGGAGGATGCTTTGGCATCTCTGGAGCAGATGTGCGAACATGCAATAGCATACGATCAATCCTATCAGAACGATCACGGCAAACATTTCACATCATTCCTGGTTGATACTCAGGTTTATCCTGAAAAAAGCAAAGATTTCCATGAACTCACAGAACACACAGACTGCTTCTATATGTTGGATCGCTTACAGCATGGTCGCTATGACTGTATCCGTCAAGATCCTCGTTTCATTTCCGTTGTTGACAGATTGAATCAATATGCCAAATGAATGACCCTCGCCCCGCTCCGCGCGGGGCTTCGCTTTTGTGCCCACAAAAGCAGTGCTTGTCAGGAAAATCAGACAAACTTTTGCGACACAAGCCAAAGGCTCCCTCCGTCTCGATTACGCGAGCCACCTCCTTTTGGACAAAGGAGGCTTATTACCGTCCGATAGTATAAAAAAGGAGTACGAACAAGATGCTCGTACTCCTTCTGTTTTTCGGCAGGAAAAAGCCTGGTTTATGAAACGCTCCCTTGCGGTGCTGTTTTTCTGTTTTTCGAAAGGGAACCGAGACAGAACAGCAGCGCATAACTCACCGTCTGTGTCCGATGAGAAAGAAAATATTGCCGCTGATATGCTTCCCCTCCAGATACGTGCCCCATTTTTCATCCTGCACAAGGGTGAAGCGGGAATCTACCTCGGGTGTCAGATCCTTTCTCTCGATGCTCGATACCGAACATTCACATCCTGTCTCCGGAAAAAGGCGCACGGTAGCATCTTCAAGACCGCGGATACGGATCCACCGTCTGTACCGAACGTTGCCGGGGGCGGCTTCCCTGCAGGAGATCACGCCATCCCTCTGCTCCACGAAAACGCGGCACTCCCGATGCTCGCCGCGGCCGAAGCGATATGTGGCACATCCATCCCGCATTTCCGCCTCGCCGCCCAAAAGGATCGGCGCACCCATAGGAAAGCGGAGGCCGGTATCCGTGGTAGTATTGGCGTTGTATACCGAAAAGAACAGTCCGCTGTCCCGCCGGATGATAGCCATGGTGGGCGGTTTGATGTCGTCCTTTTTCTTCGCGTAGAAAATCCGATAGCCGAAATCCGCCAATGCCTCCCGCAGAAGCCCCGCCCGTTCTTCCACATCGAACAAAACGAACGGATTGTTTCCGGAAACGGTCTGCAGTTTCTCCTTCGTTCCGTACATCAGCACATGTCCTCCGGCACCGGCAAAAGCAGTCAGTTTTTCAAGAACAGCCCGATTCTCCGGCACGGGTGAGATGAGAATACTGCGTTCATACAATTTCAGCTCGTTCTTCAAAAAAGTATCTGTGGACACCACACAGCACAGCGGCAAACCGTCGTTGATGGCGTCGCAGATATAGTTATCACAAAGATTCATTTCCCGGAGGAGTTCCGCATTCCCGGACGTGGTGTACTCCCGCATTGGATACACCCATACCAGCGGTGCCGGTGCGTCGGGGACGTCCTTTTCCGCCTTGAGAATATGGGGCAGCGGCTCGTTGACGCACGCGTCGGGCATATTGCCAAAAGAATTGTCGATAGAGAGAATATTAAAGGAATTGGCAGATTCTACCCTGCCCTCGCCGGTGATACGGGAAATCGCCATGGGCAAATAAATATCGCATGGCGAGCCGTCGTACCGATCGTACCAAGGGGAATTGACCCACCAGGGATCATGGAGATAATAACGGAATGGAAACGTGCCGTTGGGCAGTTCGCAAATCCGTGTCATATGCCCCATGATTTCCAGACCAAAATTGTCGTTGATCGCCGCCCAGGGAGAATTGGGCGGTGCGGTGATATCCATATCTGCATGGTAGATATCGTACAAAGGCACGCCGTCGCTGGCGTAGTCAATGCCCACGGAATTGTTCGTTCCGCGAGTTTCCAAGGGGAACGAACACTCCTCGCGAAACAGTTTCCAGAAAGAGAATACTTTCTTTTTGGTATCTGCCAATTTTTCGGGATAGTACTTTTCCCCATCGAAAATCTTGCCCGTTTTCTCCCAGGGATTGGCACTGAAGCCCAGCCCGTTGGACAGCCAGAGAAAATCAAATCCCATATCAGAAAGAAACACCTGGGACTGCTTGCCCAGAAACGTACCGAATGGCGTACCGTCCGGTATGCCGGCAGGATAGGCGGCATACCGGCGATCATCGCCGTTGAGCAATGCTGTAGCATCCAGACAGCCAAATTTCCCGATGGCTCCGCCGGAGCAAATTTCCTTATGCCGGTTGTATTTGAAATCGGAAATGGCAAACTCCGGTCCAATATCAAAGGTTTCGCCCACCCGAATCTTTGCGGCAGGAAATGACTTTCCTGCCTCTTCCTTCAGGCAGGAGACGATGGTTTTCAGAATCCGGTACGTCATCACCGGAGCGTCAGACATATAGTCCTGCCTCCGAAAATGAAGCGACGTCTCCAGCGGTTCGTTTTCCGAAATAGCCGGTTGATTGGCCGTACCAAGGAAGCGCCCCCATTCAAATGGTTCGTCCATCCGTCCGGCATAGTCCAGAATCTCACTGCCGTCGCCAACCCAAAGCATAAAGGACACCATTTCCCTGTCCTTGAGTAGCGGCCGCCACTGGTCCATGATGCCGGCACAGATATGGCGGATATATGCTTCATTTGTTTTCTTAAAAGGCTTCAGACTCAGCTCCAGGGTTATATTTTTAAACATAGTATTTCTCCGACGCTGTAGTATCAGGTTTGTTTTTTGCCATTATAGCACACCATAAAAAAATTGTCAACGGACGATTCAGCATAGGTTTCTTTTTGACACAACCAGATAATCTTTGGTTTCTTTTGTGCAAAAACGGAGGTGTTGCATTTGCAAATACAACACCTCCGCGAGCTTTCCCATGCCCGATACGGCGGCCATTTTCCCATTTTGGACAAAAGCTCAAAAACATTGCCGCAAATTCCTGCGGAATTTTAAATTTTGGCACAATAAGGTCAAAAATCCGGGGCTGTCGCATGTTAATGCGACCGCCCCTCTTTCTGCCTGTTTTGCTGAGCGAATGGATCTTATTTATCCTCACCGCTGAGAGCACGGTACAGGAAGG
>JAZQDY010000168.1:0-2162 GCA_045547015.1 Eubacteriales bacterium
GCCGCCGATCATGAAGCTCCTCACCACCAAGGAAGAGCGTCAGATCGTAATGACCACCCTCCGTCCCGTATCCAAGACGGAAAAGATCATCTTCCCCATCATCATCACCACCTTCGTGGCACTGCTGGTTCCCTCTGCCGCTCCGCTGGTAGGCTGCCTGATGCTTGGCAACCTGTTCCGTGAATGCGGCGTGGTTGAACGTCTGAACAAGACAGTACAGAACGAGCTTATGAACATCGTTACCGTGCTCCTTGGCGTTTCCGTAGGTGCAACGGCTACCGCCAATACGTTCCTGTCCCCCAAAACTCTCGCTATCATGGCGATGGGTATCGTTGCATTTGCCATGGGCTCCGCCGGCGGTATTCTGCTTGCCAAGTTCATGAACCTGTTCCTCAAGAACAAGATCAATCCGCTGATCGGCTCCGCCGGCGTTTCTGCCGTACCGATGGCGGCACGCGTGTCCCAGGTTGTGGGACAGAAAGAGAATCCGTCCAACTTCCTTCTCATGCACGCCATGGGTCCCAACGTAGCCGGCGTTATCGGCTCCGCTATCGCCGCCGGTGTACTGATGGCACTGTTCGGCTGATCCACGCATTTATTCCACAGAAAGGATACTAACATTTATGGCAAAGAAACTTCATATAACAGACACCATTCTCCGCGACGCGCATCAGTCCCAGGCTGCTACGCGTATGCGTATCGAGGATATGCTTCCTGCCTGCGAACTGCTTGATAAGGCAGGCTACTGGTCTCTGGAATGCTGGGGCGGCGCTACGTTTGACGCCTGCATGCGTTATCTGAACGAGGATCCCTGGGAGCGTCTCCGTGCACTCAAGAAAGCCATGCCCAACACCAAGCTGCAGATGCTGTTCCGCGGACAGAATATCCTCGGCTACAAGCACTACGCTGACGACGTGGTTGACGCTTTCGTTAAGAAATCCATCGAAAACGGTATTGAAGTGATCCGTATCTTCGACGCGTTGAACGATCCCCGCAACCTGAAGCAGGCCGTGGCTTCCTGCAAAAAGTACGGCGGCATCTGCGAAACCGCTATCAGCTACACCTTCTCTCCCGTTCATAACGAGGACTACTTCGTACGTCTCGCTATGGAACTGGAGAAAATGGGCGCAGACGTAATCTGCATCAAGGACATGGCTAACCTGCTGCTGCCTTACGATGCATACTCTCTCGTCAGCAAGCTGAAACAGAACGTAGGCGTGCCGATCCATCTGCACACCCACAACACCACGGGTACCGGTGACATGGTATATCTGATGGCTGCCCAGGCAGGCGTTGACATCGTTGACACCGCACTGTCTCCGCTGGCAAACGGTACCTCCCAGCCCGCTACCGAATCTCTGGTAGCCACCATGATGGGCACGGAGCGTGATACCGGTCTGGATCTGGAGCTGCTCAGCAAGGCAGCCGCCCATTTCCGCGGCATAGCCAAGAAGCTCACCGATTCCGGCGATCTGAATGCCAAGGTGCTCAGCGTAGATACCAACACCCTGCTCTATCAGGTTCCCGGCGGCATGCTGTCCAACCTGATCTCCCAGCTGAAAAAAGCAAACGCCGAGGACAAGTACTACGAGGTGCTGGCAGAAGTACCGCGTGTCCGCAAAGACTTCGGCTATCCGCCGCTGGTAACGCCTACGAGCCAGATCGTGGGTACCCAGGCCGTTCTGAACGTGCTTGCCGGCGAACGGTACAAGATGATTCCCAAGGAGTCGAAAGCCGTGCTCCGCGGTGAGTACGGTCGTCTCCCGGCTCCCGTAAACGAAGAGGTGCGCAAGAAAGCCATCGGCGACGACGAAGTAATCGAATGCCGGCCGGCCGATCTTCTGAAGCCGGAGCTTGAAAAGTACCGTGAAGAAGCAAAAGATCTTGCCCGCTGCGAAGAGGATGTGCTCAGCTACGCTCTCTTCCCGCAGGTAGCAACCGATTTCCTCAAGAATAAATACAATCCGCAGCCCAAGGAAGCACCCGCACCGGCATCCGCACCGGCATCCGATGCGAATGCTCCCCGCGAATTGTATGTAGAAGATCTGTCCGTATAAGAAAGACGGATCTCCTCAAAAGCGAGGTATACCAATGATTATGAGTGCAGACAGAATCCGAAAAACCAACTGGAATACGATGATGGCCGAAGACTCCCCTTGTAC
>JAZQDY010000169.1:0-30542 GCA_045547015.1 Eubacteriales bacterium
CCGTCCATGAAAAATCGTATATGGTATATTATACCCCTTTCGGGCGGCAATTACAAGAGATTATTTCCACAAAAGGGCATTTTCTCTTTGGAATACGTGAAAAACCATCGGCAGATCCGATGGTTTTTGCATTCGCGATAGTGAAAATACATCGCCGCGGAAAATCTGCAGTGCTGCTTTTTTCATTTCGTTGACAATTCGTGCATGTATTCAAAAAGAATCGCATCCGTTTGTATCACCAAATCATCTATATTCTCTTTGTATTTTTTCACTCTGTCTTGCAGTAAATGGATTCCCTGCTGTACAGCAGCAGCCACCAGACATTTTCTTTTATCGGTGTCCCCGGCAATAAACTGCTTGTAATCAACGACGATTGTCAAATTTGCATATTTCTGCTTGGGCGAATAATAAAGGCTAAGTTTTTTCTTGATATTTCCATCCTCATGCATCCATTGCGGATAGCAAATGATTCCCATACACACCTTTCCCAAAAAATCACTGTATTTTTCCGGCTCGGCAGGCTGTATGGCAGAAATGATTTCGCGGACGATAGAAGCAAAGTTATAACATCCGTCAACCTCATAAATCGCGGCACCAAAAAACTCTTTTTTGCGCGGCAGCAAAGAGGCTCCGCAGCAGTCACACCGCTTCAGCAATCCTTCCACATTCGCCTGGCATTCAGGGCAATACTTCATATATGCCTCCCTAAAAAACGGTTCATGGAGTCCGGTGCCGGAACTACTCACAAAATCTCTATCACCGCACGTAATTGAACGACACGCGCTTTTCCGGGGCGGGCGGCTCGATGCCCGCTTTTCGTCCGGCATCAATGGCAGAAAGAAGCCACGCCATGTTCTTCCCAAGGCGGTGCATGACCTGCACGCCCTCCACGTCTGTGTCCACGTCCTCGGATTTGCTTCCGTGCACCATGTTCCAATAGAACGAAGACACGATGGGCATTTCCGCAAAGGAAAAATACTTGTGGAGAATATCCAGCGTGGCCGTGGTACCGGCACGCCGTGCCGATACGATAGCGGCAGCGGGCTTATGGCGCATCACGCCGCCGGCGGACATCCAGAGCCGGTCAAGAAGCCCGAGCAGCGATCCGCTCACGGACGCATAGTGTACGGGACTGCCTACGATGAGCCCGTCCGCAGACGTCATTTTTTCAGTGATGGAAGCAATCAGCCCATCGTCAAACGCACATTTTCCCGTCTTGCGGCAGGCACCGCACGCCGTGCATCCGCCCACAGGCTTTGCACCGATATGGACGATCTCACTCTCAATTCCCTGCTCTTTCAAGGCATCCGCCACGTGGCACAGTGCCGTATACGTGCATCCGCGAGCGTGAGGGCTGCCGTTTATCATCAAAACTTTCATATCAGTTTCTCCTTCGTATTCGTCTGAAAATCAAACCACAGCAGTCAGATTGCTGTTCACCACCGTGCAGACCGCACCGGTCAGTGAACGCACCAAATCCGCCAAAACGTCCAGCACCGGGGCTTCCGTGAAGTAGTGTCCGGCCTCCACGATATTGAGTCCGCGCGCCGGTGCATCCAGTGCCGTATTATAGCTTGCCGCCCCGGTGAGAAGCGTATCCGCCCCGGCCCGGACAGCGGGCGCAATAAAGTCCTTGCCGTCCCCTCCCACAAGAGCGATCCGCCGCACAGGGCGATTGCCGGTCAGCAAAACAGACGGTGCGCCCAGTGCATCCCGCACTTTTTCGGCAAATGTCGACACATCCATCGGTGCGGGAAGCACAGCAATTCTACCGAGAGCAGGTGATTCTTCGTCGCCGAATTTCTCCGTTACGGTAAGCCCAAGTTTTGCCGCCAGTGCATCATTCACGCCGCCGTCCGCCGCATCCAGTCTCGTATGAAAGGACAGAACGGAAACACCAGCGGAAAGGGCATCCAGCGTACGCTTGCCGGACAGGCTGAGTGGTGTAACAGAGGACAGCGGCCGGAACAGTATGGGATGATGGGTGAGCAGTACCTGCGCCCCAGCTTCTGCCGCCGCGCGGATCGTTTCCTCCGTAGCATCCAGTGCCAGCACCGCGCGCGTCACCGTTTTCTCCGGATCGGCGCATACCATAAGTCCGTCGTTATCCCATGAACAGGACAGCGATGCCGGATAGCGCGCATCCAGTGCTTTATTCAATTCCAGTACAGTCATAACTATATCCTTCCGTTTTTCACGCAAAGTTTAATCTGTTCTTTCTGCGCCAGTGCTTCCATAAACCGAAGCAGTTCTTCCTCTTCAGACGTATCCAGTCCGCCCGTTTTTCTTCCTTTGTACTTTTTCTGAACGGCGCTGTATTCCCGTCTCAGATATGCGGCAAAGATTTCTCCGACTTTCCTTCCGCGGCGGATATGGGCTTCTCCCAAAAGAAGCTCCGCCGTCCCCGGACAGCGTGACTTTCCGTCGTACCGCACGAGCAGGCAGGTATAAATCTTTCCCGCCGCTTCTGCAAGCTTTTCATCCTCGATACAATAGCCGGCATCATACAGATACCGCCGCAGATCGATCACGGACGACATAGGCTGCAGAACGCACCGCACGTTCTCCCGCCGGGTATACGGCGCCGCATTGAGAATCCCGGCGATGAGCTCACCGCCCATGCCGCAGACGGCGATATAGGTTACGCCCTCTGCCGAAAGATCAATTTCAGCGATACCGTCTGCACGGTAAAAGGAGATCTTATCCGCCATTCCGTATTTTTCTGCGTGAGCCCGGGCGCTGGCAAGAGGGCCCTCGTTGATATCAGATGCCACCGCACGGGAACAAATCCCGTTCTGCAGAAGCCAGAGGGGAAGATAGGCATGATCCGTGCCTACGTCGGCGATCACCGCACCTTTGGGAATATAGGCAGCCGCCAGGGCAAGGCGCGGATCCAGGGTTATATTTTCCGTCGTATACTTTTCCGTCTGCATAATATTCAAGCAAAACGGCGGGAAGATTCCCGCCGTTTTTCATTCATTCTCATTTTTTTGCGGCAAAGTGTTCGTTCAGCTTCTTCACCAGTTCATCGGCATCCGTGCCGTGCACAGCGCAGGCAGCTGCAATGCTCTCACCGCGGGAAGCGGGGCAGCCAAGGCAGTGCATGCCAATCTCAAGGAAGAACCGTGCGGTTTCCATATCCGCATCCAGAACGTCGCCGATAATGCTTTCTTTCGTTACTACCATTGTTTTATACCTCTTATCTTTTTGAATTAGTTTGCTTTGGACAGAATATCGTCATCCGGGACGATAACACGGCGGATATCTGCGCCGATGCCGCGGAGCTTTCCTACGATATCGTCATATCCGCGCTCAATCAAATGCACGTCGGTAACCTCCGTATCCCCTTCGGCCACAAGGCCAGCGATAATCATAGCAACGCCGGCTCTCAGATCCACCGCCCTTACCGGTGCGGCAGACAGCTTGGAGCCGCCTTCGATAATCGCCGTACGGCCGTCCACTTTGATCTGGGCACCCATGCGTCTGAGTTCATCCACGTAGCGGAAGCGGTTTTCGTATACGCCCTCCGTTACGTAGCTGACACCGTTCACCTGGGTAAGCAGAACGGTCATCTGCGGATGCATATCCGTAGGATAGCCGGGATACGGGTGGGTTTTTACGCTGGTACGGGTCATATTCTCCGTCCCCTTTACAACCACCGCATCATCCAGTTCCTCTACTACGGCACCCATTTCCTCCAGTTTTGCTGCCACGGATTCCAAATGCTTCGGAATCACGTTATTCACGCGGACACAGCCGTGGGTTGCCGCCGCCGCGATCATAAACGTGCCGGCCTCGATCATATCGGGGATAATCGCGTAGGTGCATCCGTACAGGCTCTTTACGCCCTTGATCTTTATCATATCTGTACCGGCGCCGCGGATATTCGCGCCGCAGGTATTGAGGAAGTTGGCAAGGTCAACGATATGGGGCTCGCGAGCCGCGTTATCAATGATCGTAGTGCCCTCCGCCGTTACGGCGGCAAGCATAATATTGATGGTGGCGCCTACGGAAACAAGGTCAAAGAAAATATTCGTTCCCTTCAGCTGTCCGTCTTTTGCATCAATGGAGATATTACCGTTCTCCAGATTGACAACGCCGCCCAGCGCCTCAAATCCCTTGATATGCTGGTCGATGGGTCTTTCGCCGAAATCACAGCCGCCGGGGAATCCTACGGTAGCGTGACCGAACCGCCCGAGCTCTGCCCCCAGCAGATAATAGGATGCCCGCATCTGGCGGAACAACTCATAAGGAACGGCGGTTATATCAATATTTGTACAATCAATTTCATAGGTATTCTTCGAAATCATGCGCACCGAGGCCCCCATCTCTCTGAGGATGGAAAGCGACAGGGCAACGTCCCGCACCGCCGGAACATTTTCAATTACGCATCTGCTTTTTACCAGCACGCAAGCGTAGATGATCGGTAAAGCCGCGTTTTTCATTCCGCTGACTTCCACGTTGCCGAAAAGCGGTCTGCCGCCGCGAACAACGATTTTCTCCATTCTATAGCCACATCCGCCCGCCGGGGCGGATTCCTTTCCGTTTATGTATGGCATAGGAACACAATTTATCTGATTTCCGCAAAGCACGCAAGGTGCCCCTTTCATATGACGCCATAATGCATCTTATATTATACCATTACATGTGCCGAAATGAAAGAGTTATTTTCGTTTTTTTCATATTTTTCACAGTTTTAGGCACAATGCACAATCAAACAGAATTATTCCTCATGTTCATTTGTGTAAAAGGAACCATCCACTGCATTTAAATAATATTCTCTGTCTGCGTCTGTAGTTACTCTCCAAGTCGGAATCAGATAAAACAGGTCCGAATCAGCCTGGTAATAGGCAGCATATACCAAAGAAACACTCTGCAGCACGGTATGTGCCGCCGTATTCTCCGCCGTTATACGCTCCTTCACACTGTACAGTATATTAACCTGATCGTAGAGTTGTGCAGAATAGGTTTCCGTAACAGATGAAAAGCACCATTCTCCCTTCATGCCTATGACCGCACCGTCAAGAACGGCAAATGTCGAAAAAAGGCTGACGATCGGCTGATTCCGCACCGTCTGCACACAAATGATATACTGCACGCTCGTGTCGGGATCCGTACCGCAATATACCGTTTCGTAATCCATCGTATATTGGGGAGCACGCTCCGACGATGAACCGATCTTTTCCAGAAATGTCCGGACAGCCGTCTTTGCGGCATGCTCTGATCTTGCCTCAGGCGGAACCAGTGCCCGATTGTTCATCAGCGCTTTTATTTCCGTTTCAAAGAATTCTGCCTCCTGCAAAAGGCCGGCAAATCCCGCAGACTCATACCGGATACCGAATCCGGAAGAAAACGCACAGCGCGTTCCGTTTTCCATGGTAAGTACTACGCCGGTAGGTGTGGTAAACAGCAAGCTCACGTCACTGCCGCTGAGCGCGGAAGCGGTATCCGTATAATACGATTCTCCCAGCTTTCCGCCGCAGATAACCATGGACTGTTTTTTACTGCTCAATGCCCCGTCGGCAAGATAGATTCCGTCTTCATTGAGGAGCGCAGTCAGTTTTTCAATGGCAGCATCCGGGATATTCTCCAGCGTGCGTGCCTGCTGACGGATCATAAACAGAAGGAACAGATTGGCCGCCGCCAGGATGCCGATCAAAACAAGTTTTAATTTGTGCCAGGCCATACTTCCTCCTTCTCCTTTTCAAAAGCGATCCATTCCGCCAGGGTAGTCGGCTCCGCGCTTTGGGCACGGTACACAAGACGAACGGTATCCGCTTTCAGAATGGAACGGCTCCACTCTTCGAGGAACGTCGTCCGCTCATTCAAATGCTTAACGGCCAATACCGTCCGCCACTCCATCCCAGTGAGAGCATCCCCTCTGAAGGAAAGGGTAACTGCCGCCGGCACACCGTCATAATACAGAGGCAGATTATCCGCGTATATGCCAAAACACAGCGTCACAGTATCTTCATTTACAGAAACGGAAGTAAGCCGGGGCACACCGTCTCCGCCGGTATATCGAATGTTCATAGCAGAAACAGCAGACAGCCACGCAGAAGAGGCACGGAGATACGTATAAATATCCGCCTCTTCCGAATGGGAACAGAATTCGTCCACGCCTATACCGCCTTCTTCCGATGCGGTATAAGTAATCGCATCCCCGCCGCAGAATAGAACGCCGTGAGATTCCACGTATACCACAGTACCGTCCGCTTCCGTATGATAATTCAGTTTGTCCGGATTAAAGCCGAGACGGCGAAGCCATGTGGGAAAGTGCACCGAATCGGCACAGATCAGATCGGGCACACCGCCGGAAACCTGCAGTTCCCTGAATGAGATCCGATCCAGCACAGTAAGCGAAGACGAATTTTCCGTATAAGACAGCGTACAGGCACAAAACGCCTCCGGATACTGGGAAGTATACGCGGCATAATCAGACAAGTTTCCCGTCACAGCGGATGAAAAGGAATATACACCGCCTGCCCCCCGTACGGCAATAACCGTCCGGTCATTCAAAAAACGAATGCACATTTCCTCCACAATCACAGAACGTGCATCTCGCACCCGCGTTTCCAGCCCGCCGGCCGATGCGGCAAAAGCATGCAGAATCTGATAAGGAAGCGGCGCGTGATACCGGATATAAATCACATTTGGCGAAGAAACGGTGGATTGCCAGAAAACACTGTCTTTCGTCTCCGGCTCCGCTGCCAATCCGTCTGACAGATATACGCTCAAAGCATCATACAGATCCTCCATAACGGCGGCGGCGTTCATCACTGCTTTAGCATTTCCGCCCTCAGAAACAGCAATCGCCGCCGGCAAAAGAAGATCCGTATCCAGCATCCGACCGGCATCCTTGCCGGCGGCAGACAGCATCCGCATATCAAAAGGGATCTGTGCATCCCCGGCGCGGGTACTGGCATATCCGTTCAGAAAAATGCCGCACTGCAGAAAAACCGTGCCCAGGAGAATGCCGATGACAGTATTCAGCAAAACCGCCAGTACGCGGTCATTTTTCCAAAATGAAAACATAGGGCACACTCCTTTTCTTAAAATATTACAAAGGGTATCAGCTGGGATTGCAGACAGACGGAAGCACGATGGTCACAGCACTTCCCTCTCCGAAACGGCTGTCCATATGAATGGTACCGCCGTGCGCTTCAATCAACTCCCGGGCAATGGCAAGTCCCAGACCGGTACCGCCCGTTTCAGACGTGCGGGATTTTTCCACACGGTAGAAGCGCTCGAAAATGTGTGAAAGATCTTCCTCGGGCACACCGATGCCATTGTCCGCAATACGGATGGAAATCTTTCCGTCCACTTCCCGTACGCTCACGTCGATGATACCGCCATCCGGCGTGTATTTCACGGAGTTGGACAGAATATTGATAACGACCTGCTCAATTCTTTCCTTATCTGCCGTCAGAGTAGGCAGATTCTCCTCTGCTGTAAAGTGCACAGTGTGACGGCGTGCCTCTATATCCACGCGCATCACTTCAATGAGACGCTGGACAGACTTAGCCGCATCAAAGGTTTCCACCTTCCACGGCGTACGCTTGTTATCCAGTCGGGACAGAACCAGAAGATCGGAAACGATACGGGTCATCCGGTCGCTTTCCGTTACTGCCATATCCAGGAAATACGCTCTGGTTTCTTCGGGCATCTCCGGATCCTCCAGCACCGTTTCGCAGGCACCCTTGATAGAGGTAAGCGGCGTACGCAGCTCATGGGATACGTTTGCCACAAACTCGCGGCGGGACTTATCCAGTTCAAAACGGTTCGTCACATCGTGCACGACGGCAATCAGACCAGTGCGCTTCGTATTCTCCGAAAGATAGTGAATCCGACCGAAGCTGACGTCAAACACCCGCTCACTGAACACCTTATCGTGAAAAATCAATGTACCGTCTTCGGACTTTTCCACCGTAGACGCATCGGCGGTAAGTACAATTCCCTTCTGCTGCCGTTCCAGCGGAATATCCAGCAGTTCAAAGAACTGCTCCATGGTAAATTTCCGATGCAGCTGGGCTGAAAACAGTTCCTTGGCACTTTCGTTGGAGTGAAGTACGGATCCGCTTTCCGTAAAAGCAATAATCGCATCGGAAATACAGGACAGCACCGTTTCCAGTTTTGTCTTCTCGCCGTCAATCTCCAGAAGCGTATTCTGCAGAACGTTCTTCATGTTATTGAACGTGTCGGTAAGAATACCGATTTCGTCGTCGGAATGGACGTTGATCTCGTGAGAAAACTCGCCCGCCGCGATCAGCTGTGCGCTTCTTGTCAGGCTCTGCAGAGGAGAAGTAATTGCCTTCGCCAAAAAGAAGGAAAGCAGGATGGCAATCAGGATGCCCACGAACGCAGTCTGCAGAATGATGGAGAACAGCATCCAGTTCAGCTGGTTCATTTCCTCCAGGGAATCCTTCACGTAAATAATGCATTCTCTGGCGCCGTTCTTCATATAAACGGCGTAGTCCGCATAATCCGCGCCGCCGAACTGGCGATTTTCCGTGCGTCCGTTCATGGCAGACAGCAAATTGGCAGACAGCGTAAGGGAGGCACCCAGTTCTGCATCCGAACCGGACAGCATAGTACCGTCCATGGACAGCACATAATAGTTCCGGTACTGATCGATGCCCAGAATGCTGGCGTAGGTGCTCAGAATATTCTTCTGTTCCCCGGCAAACTCCTCCGCGGTCAGTGCATCTGTAAGTTCACTGTACAAAGGAGAGGCCGGTGAAAACTGCTCATCCATCTGATTCATAAAATCGTTCATATAGTAGGTGGATACACCGTTCAGAAGCACGGAGCTGACCACGCCCATGATCGCCAGAATGAACACCAGCAGGATGAGAACGATTTTGAAATACAGGCTTTTAAACATACGTTTTCCCCATTACGGCTTTCTGAGATAGTACCCCACGCCGCGCTTGGTCATGAGATACGTGGGGCGGCTGGGATCGTCCTCGATCTTGTTGCGCAGACGGCATACCGTCACGTCCACGTTGCGGATATCGCCGATAAAGCCTTCATCATATCCCCACACCTCTTCCAGCAGCTGTTCTCTGGAAAAAGCGATGCCGATATTGGCGGCAAGAAACGCCAGAAAATCATAGTCTTTTTTGGAAAGCTCCACCGGTTCTCCGCCTTTTGTCACCAAATACCGATCGCTGTCGATGGTAAGGTCGTCCACGGTTACAGATACGTCCGGACCGTTTTTCTTCTCCACCACCACTTCGCTCGTACTGCGGCGAATATTCACGCGGATCCGTGCCAGCAGTTCCTTGAAGGAGAACGGCTTTGTCACGTAGTCATCCGCACCGGTATCAAGGCCGAAGATCTTGTCCCGTTCTTCCTCTCGTGCCGTAACAAAAATAATCGGCACCTGACTGACCCGGCGCACGTGTGCGCATACGTCAAATCCGTTCATTACGGGGAGCATAATATCCAGCAGAATCAGGTCAAATTCGCCGGAAACGGCTCGTTCCAGACCGCGTCCGCCATCCGAGGCAATCTCCGCCTCATACCCTGCTTTTTCAATATTGTATTTCAGAACCTGTGCAATATTCTTCTCGTCCTCCACAATGAGGATCTTCTTTTTCATCTCTGTACTTTCCATACTGTTTCTCCTGAGATTAATTTACGGTCGGACAGCGTGACGGATCTCCCGTCCCGCTGCCGTGATCGGCTTTACGGAATAGTTTTCTGCCGCCCGGAACTGCATAAGCAGATATGGCAGGATTTTGACAACGGTATCGTTGGTGCTCATCCGCAGAACGTGTATCTCCGCCTTGCGGATCTCCGCCAGCGTATAGTCTCTCACTGCCGCAGATGCATATCCCAGACTGTCCGGCACGTCGTAGGTATAATCCCAAAGAACATATCCCGCGGCAAGGATCGTCTCCACATCCGCCTCGGAAAGTCCGGATTCATACGTTCCGCCCGGCAGCTGGACGATGCGTGTTTTCGTTTTGGTAATTCCGTACAGACGCTCATTCGCATCGTCCATACGGCTGATAAAATCTGCCGCATCCTTGACCTCCGGCGCAGTCAGCGCCACGGAGTGACCGTCCAGGAGAATATCGTTCACCAAAGACGGAAACGCGGAAAGCTCCGCATCCGTAATGAAAAACGTGGCGCGCACGGAAGTGTTCCGAAGTGCCTGCAGAATAGAAGCGACATTCTTTTCCCGCAGCGTGTTGAACGTAAGATAGATGGTACGCTTTGCCGTATCCACCCCGGATGTGATCGGCCCTGTTACCGGCGGCACAGTCACCGGCGGCGCGGAGGTATCCGAAAAATCGGTATCCCGCACCGGATCGTACACGGATAAGAGTTCCTCCATGGATTTTGTGGCGGTACCGTCGTTGATACGCAGCGTCTTGCCGGTTCCCGGCGCACTGGACACACGGCTCTCCACCGTAAATCCGAGAACGGCACAGAAATATTCTGCCGGCACGTAATAGTATCCGCCATGCAGCTTGTACAGATTCAGATAGATTTCTTCCGTTCCGTTTACGGTAGCGATTTTTTCGTTATACAGAACGGAGATATACCGCTCACTCACACGGTTGTACAGCATAAACTCACCGCGGCGGCTGTCCATACTCAGTTCGATATGAGAGTACATACCGAAAATGTCAATGGGAACGTACGGCAGCCCATCAATGATTTCCAGGCAAGCCGTGGAATCTTTATACCACCGCTCGTCGTTGTGGAAAAGGCTGGGTGCACTCACAGCCGATATACGTACGGAGAACAGTGCCCCTGCAAGCAGGCACACCGAAAGTACGACGGCAATCAAAGAAATATGTTTACGCGGCACCGGGTTCACTCCTTTCCGCTCAATCGTTTTTTTCTGCCTCCAGATACGCCACGGCCAGATCCACCACCATGCCGTAGCTTTTCACGCCCTCCGTCCCCTGGAGGGTCAGATAGGTATTGTTCACCGCGTCGCTGACGGCAGACACCACCGTCTCCCGATACGGCTCAAAAAAATCGTTATACGCGATCATTTCAAAGCGGATCCGTGTATCCAGGGATGACAGCACCATATAATACTTCTCCTGAGATGCCGAATATAAGGCGGATGACACGTATTCATACATATTCTGATAGCCGCTGTAGCGGATATACGGATCTTCCGACTCGATACACACAAGGAACGCCACGAAATTCGCCTCATTCTCCCGGGCGATTCCACGCTGGTGCGCCAGTTCGTGGGCCGCCGTAAAGGGAATAACGTAATCCGGATAGTTCACGTTTATATTTGCCTCTCCGGTGAACATGGTATAGACACCGGAAATATGGGTATACGTCATCAGCGGTGAGATGGAAAGCGGTTTTACCCGTGAATGGAAGGACTGAATAAACGGATACTTTTCGCACACCGTATCGTATGCATCCATCAGTTTTGCCGACAGTTCGCCATACGCATACGGCATAACGGAAGAACCTCTCTGCTGAAAGGTAATCTCATAGAGACACTGCTCCGCCCGTACCGAAAGCGTCTCTGCCGCAACGGCAAGCTGATCCGCCGACACCGGCTCCTCGGAAAGCGAAAGCTTCTGCGAAAGGGGAGATGCCCGATATCCGGCGGCGAATGTGAAAACGAACAGCACATAGATCAGAACCGCCACGGAGAGCACGCCCAACAAGTAACGCACACCTTGCCGCCAGCCGTTCTTTGCCGCATGCACACATCCGATTACAAGACAAATGAGCAGCACCGGCGCAAAATATAAAAGCGTCTCCGCCACGGAAAAGGGGAGCCAGCCGGTAATTTTCGAAAGAAGCACCCGGAAAAAGGCAGCCACCGTTTCGTTGAAATAATCCGCAAATGGAGTACTCAGGCATATGGCAATGTGACAAACACCTGCCAATACACCCAAAAGACAGATAAGCAAAGCGGGCGCAGGCAGATACAGCGTGATGCGCCGATAAATCGTTTTCAGCATAGCGTTTCTATTTCCTCAAACACCGCCGGCGCTTTATCGCCCAGCAGATTTCTAATCAATGTCAGCATATCCTCGGGGAGCGGTGCACGCACCGTCAAATTTTCTCCCGTTTTCGGATGGGGAAAGACAGTCACCGCTGCGTGCAGTGCATGCCGGGCAATCAAAGCGGACGGCGTACCGTACAGATCGTCACCGAACAGCGGGCAGCCGTGAGCGGTAAAATGCACCCGGATCTGGTGGGTGCGTCCCGTAATGGGATACGCCGCCGCTACCGTACAGTCTTCCCCTTGAAACAGCACACGGTAACGCGTTTGTGCCGGATGCGCCCCCGGTGCGTCCGGCAGACAGATCTCCCGGGTAATGATACTTTCCACCGTCCGGCGGATGGGTTCACAAAACACGCCCCCAGAAGCGGGCAGATGTCCATGCAGAACGGCAACGTATACCTTATGAATGTCATGTGCCTGCATGCTCTCCGCCATACGGCACGCCGCCAGTTTGGAGTTGGCGGTAAGCATCACGCCGCTTGTATCCCGGTCCAGACGATTGACCGGTCGAAACACGTACGGGCGGTCCCCGTAACGGTATGCAAGTGCATTGGCAACCGTATCCAGCCGATGACCGAAGGAAGGATGGGCCGGCATATCCGGCGGCTTGTTCACCGCGGTGATCTCTTCGTCCTCATACAGAACCGGCAGGCTGAGCGGCGCGGGTACGATATACGGGCTTACGTCCTCCGCCGTATCCTCCATGGAAAAGCGAAGCAGATCCCCTTCTTTCAGCACGTACCGCACGGTAACATGCATACCGTTCACCGTAATGCCGCCCTCGGAAAACTTCATTTTTTTCAGAAGCGCCGAGGAAAATGCAAGATCACGGCGCGCCACAGTCAAAACAGTTTTTCCGGCATCCGCCGCCGTGATGCGAATTTCCACAAAGAAGTCCTCCAAAGACACAAATTCCGTCATTTTACTGTTAGTATAGCATTTTTTTCTCTCTTTATCAAGGTATATTATGAAAATTTGAAGAAAACAGGCATCGTTATACAGCAAAAAAGCCTCACCGGCCCTTGTGCCGCAAGGCAGGATATGCTATAATACCGTATAGAAACAAATATCGAAAGGGAATCCCTCATGCAGTACGAAAAAACAGTACGTGCCCGGTTTCAGTCACGACCCAACCGATTCATCGCCCATGTCCTTCTTTATGGAAAAACGGAAAAGGTCCACGTCAAAAACACCGGCAGATGCAAGGAGCTGCTCGTCCCCGGCTGTACGGCGATTCTCGCCGAGGCAGACGCACCCGGGCGGAAAACAAAATACGATCTCATCGCCGTATACAAAGAACGCGCCCCACTGCCGCCGCTTCTCGTAAATATGGATTCCATGGCGCCAAATGAAGCCGCCGCACGGTGGCTGCCGCAAAGCGGTCTCTTCTCCCCCGAGGCGGTCATCCGCCGGGAGGTACAGAACGGGGCGTCCCGATTTGATTTTTGCATCCTTGACCGGGGCGTGACCACTTTTCTGGAAGTAAAGGGCGTAACCCTGGAGGAAAACGGCGCGGTCCGCTTCCCGGATGCGCCCACAGAGCGGGGAGTACGCCATCTCACACACCTGACTGAACTGAAAAAGGCCGGATACGGCGCCGCCGTACTGTTCGTAATCCAGATGGCGGGAATGGAGAACTTCCGCCCCAACGATGAAACACACCGCGCTTTCGGCGATGCCCTGCGGCGTGCCGCCGATGCCGGTGTCAGCATCATCGCCATGGAATGTACCGTTACAGAAAACAGCATGACGATCACAAAGCCTGTGAAAGTGGAGTTGTAACAGCGAAAAAGGAACTGACGCACAGCAATGCGTCAGTTCCTTTTTATTGGTGTATCATTCAAAGACAGCCTTACCGCGGAAGATCGCGTACAGTTTTGTCACGTCGTAATAGTTGAATGTTCCGTCACCGTTGATATCGGTGATAACCCACGGATCCAGCGTAATTTTGCCGCGGAAGAATGCGTACAGTCTTGCCACATCGTAATAGTTGAACACGAAGTCACCGTTGATATCGCCGGGAATCTGATCGGTGATCTGTACCGCTGCGTATTCATACTGAACGTTCGTGACCCGCTCACCCAGATCATCGGAAAGCATCACGTTCGCAAGCGTCAATTTACGCTCGCCGACTGCCGCATCAGCCGCAACCTGCGCGGTAACAGTGATAACGTTCTCTTTGGCGGCATCGGTCTTGTCAAGACCGCCCAGCACGGATACCAGCCAGCGATCGCCCAAATTGTCCACGTTGATATTGCTGCTTGCCGCCGTGATACCCGTGATCGCCATGCCATCGCAGGGGTACATCTCGAAAGCAAATCCGTCATACGTACCGGCAAGGGATACCGTATAGGTGAAAAGCGATCCCTGCACGGCGATTGCCGGAGCTTCAGTGGATACGATAGCGGCGGGTGCGGCGGGAACCACGCCCAAAGATACAAACGGGATGTTGTTTTCGCCGGCATACGTTTCGGCAGCGGAACCGGTGTAGCCGGTGATGGTGAGGTTGGGACAGTTTGCGAATGCAGAGCTGCCAATGGATGTCACACCCTCAGGAATGGTAATGCTTGTAAGGTTGGAGCAGCCGTAGAAAGCCCCCCATCCAATGGATGTCACACCGTTTTCAATAACGATCTTTTTTATCGCTTCTCTATTGGCACACCACGGTATGGCGCTGGTAGAATTCCACTCCGTCATCTTACCTGTGCCGGAGATAGTCAGCGTACCGTCGTCAGTGAGTTTCCACGTGAGATTCTCCCCGCAGGTGCCGGAGGCGATTTCTGCAGCGGAAGTATCTGAAAGATTGATAATCATCTTTGCGGTGAATGTAATATTGGTGGCACAGTTGCTTGCGAAGAGCACCAGTTTATCCGGCAGTTCGGTTACGTTTTCCACCGTCAGGTTCAACACTTTGATGGCATCGGCGTAACCGTTGTCTGCATAGGAGTGGCTCCACAGCGTGCAGCCAGCCTTGGCAGCCCCCCAGGCTCTGTCGGAAGTAATTGTCAATCGTCTGCCTGCTGCATCTGTCACAACCAAATCATACAGCCAGGAGTTCAGGTTGAAATCCACACCCAGATGCAGTTTCTTTGCCGCCTTATCAAACTTATAGGTGACGGCAGCTGTTTTGCCATGGGCACGGTAGTTGTTGGGATTTGCCGACTGTTCAATGGTCAGCGCATTTGCCCATTCCGCATCGCTTACGGGAAGAGGAAGCACCTGCGCTCTTGCTTCCACCGTTACGGCTGCCTGTCCTTCCATTATCGAACCGCCGGGTTCACCGCCCTCCGGCGTTGAGCCGGAACTCTCCACGAAGGAAGTCATGGATATATTGTCGATGTACACGGAGTTGTAGCCGGAGCCGATGTCCACCATAATGTTTTTGATGTCGATCTGGCTTACGGCCTTGGAAGGCTGCGCCACAATACCGTCTGTGAAAAGAATGACTGTTTCGTCAATAGAGAACGTCACACCGCCCTTGCCGTCAAAGTCGATGGCCCAGGTATGGAACTTGTCGTCCTTGGGCAGGGTAATCGTCTTCACGATGTCATTGCCTGCGCGGGACTTCTGGGACAGGTGAATCTCGGCGTTGCCGTCCGCAGTGCCGATCAGCGTGAAGTACAAAAGCGGTGCATTGGGATTGGTAACCTCAAACGTCAAGCCGCGCCAGGTGGGCAGCTTTGCGGGAATCATGAGATTCTCGATCTTCAGATCCATCTTAAGAGTGTAGGCTGCACCTGCACCGGTTGTGGGAATGAGCAGACTGGCGTAGCCGTTGGATTCCTTGGCTTCGCCGCCGATATAAATCTGTCCTTCGGGAACAGCTGCATCCAGTTCGTGATCTGCGAAATAGTAGTCCGGATAAGCATTGTTGCCCAGTTTAACGAGAGAACTGGAGAGAGAATCGCAGTTGTAGTCGAAGATGATGCGCTCTCCGCCTGTCTCAATAATTTTCGCGGGCTGCGCACTCATCAGCATGGTCGGATACAAGAAATTATACCATCTCTTCATGCGTGCGGCATTCTGCACATTCCGGAACATAGGATTGGAGCTCCCCCAGTTGAATGTGAACACGCCGTCTGCGCCTGCATTATAGAAATCGTACACGCGAAGCATGATAGAGATATCATCTACACGCTCACCCTTCTGGATGGTGCCGCCGGACTGCAGAATTTCTTCTTCTTCCTTGGTCAAATCGTGACCGGAGAGGGTGGCGTTTATACCCAGATAGAGGTCCACCTCGGGATGCTCGTCGAAGTAATCGATGTAATCCTGAAAGTCGAAGAAGGTTTCGTGGGACTGGCAGGAGATGTATACGCGGTCAACCCAGCACTGCTCAACCCAGTGCTTATAGTCCAGACCCCAAACGGTAGCCTTCTCGTAGACGGGATCCAGTACGCGCACGGTAAGCTTCTTGCCCTCGGGCATATCGTCGTGCACGCTCTTTACGAACTCGTTCATAATTTCGGTACGCGCTGCAATGTCAGTCAGTTCGTTACCGAAGATGTAATAGTAACGGCCGAAGTCCATGAGGATACCGTCCACGTTCTCGGGCTGCGCCATCTCAATGAGGATATCGTGGAGATATGCCCGGTACTCGTCGTACATATAGCTGAACTGGTTGCCGCCCTCACGCTTCCATTCGGGATGCAGATAGAAGAGCGCACCGGTCTGGAAGGCGAAGCCGCCGCCGTTATAGTGAGACATACGGAGAGATACATAGAACTCGCCGCCCTCGATCTTCTCCTCCATCATGTTGGAAAGCACCTCGTGGGGATAGCCGGTTTCGTTCAAAGAACGCATATTGTTGAAGGCGTTCACGTCCACGGTACGCATGATATCGGAGAAATCCAACGCATTACCCTCAGTATCCACGTGGTCAAGGAAGTCCTCCGGCCACTTCTCCTGTGGGATATTCAGTTCCTTCAGACGCTTGGTCACGTACTCCCACCATACCTCACTGTCGTAGTTGAGCATGGAGGTAGAGAACGTGCACCAGATGAACTGCTTCTGGTCGATCTTCTCGTAGGGAGTAATAAAATCGTCCTTGAACAGGTTGATGTAGTTGCCGTGTGCATTTGTGCAGAGAGTGGAGAAGCCGTCGTTGTCCGTAATGAAGGTGTGGGAATCGTCCAAATCGGCAGCGATGGCGATAGCGTACTGTGACTCCGACAGAGAAACGAACTTTACGTATGCGATCCGTGCCGCTGCGCCCGGCGTGTTGGCAATGGTTACCTTCTGCCCATTCAGATCTACAGCAGAGGCAAATGCTTCGTGAATGTTGCTACCTGCCCCGTTGGTAGCACCGAGGGCCGCATTCGCACCGTTTACGGTAATATAGCGGGAACCTTCAAAATACCCCACGTACACAGCAAATTTACCATGCAGTGTAGCAGGAAGGGTGACAGAAGATACTGTATCTACAGCGGGAGTGCAGATCGCAGAACCGTTGCCGGTCGCTGTCTCATAGTCAAAGGTATACCAGGCGGAATTCGCCGGCAGTACACTCTTTCCGAGATCACGGAACACATACGCTGCATTTGGCTGTTCCGCATATACCGCAGTATCCGCAGATACCGTCCTGTAGGCACTGGGCAAATAGTAATCAAATGTGTATGGCTGTGCTCCGGTATAGTTTACCGCTACAGTAACAATGCCGGAGAAAGGAATGCCTTCCAGTGTGGCGGTGAAGGTTTTGGCATTTGGTGTGTAAAGCCTGGTTACAGCCTTTTCCACTTCACCGCGGGGATACACGGAGATGGTTACCAGAGCGCCCGAAACCACGCTGTTCAGATTGGCAGTCACGGTAAACTTCTCCGCGCTGGCATCCGGCGCCACAAATACGGATTCTACCTTGTTGTACGCAAGCGTGGTGCCTTCCGTCAGTTTGATGTGGTCAAAGGTGATAGAGTTGGTCCCGGAACCCACGGCCATGTCTGCCATAACGTTCTTGATCTGAAGACGGCCGGTGCTGGCTCCGTCGTGAAATACGTCCACCTCCGGGAAGTCCTTTATAACTTCGCCGTCGATGACAAGGCGGAGCATATCCTTACCGTCATACTGGAACACCCATTTATGGAAATTTCCATCAGTAGGGATGGCAATCTTTTCGTTATAGGCGTTATCCGCAGAACGATCTCTTCTGGAAACGCGTATCGTGGCATTGTTACCGTTTCCGTCAGGCATACCCATATCCTGCAGAACGATGTAGAGCAGCTTGTTTTCGGGCAGCGGGAACTCGATGATGACGCCGCGGAACATGGGGTTTGCCATCTGCGTCATGAGGGAGTCAACCTTCATGTCCATTTCGAGAGTGACTGCTGCACTGGTCATTTCATTCTGGAGTACCATAGCGGCATAGCCGGTGGGATTTCCGTCACCGCCCATATGTACGGTACCCTTCTCCACGCCCTGCGTGGTAAAGTCCGCAAAATAGTAGTTAGGATAGTTGTTGCCTGACACCTTTACTGTGTCAAAATCAATGATGTCACAGTTCCAGTCGATGAGAACTTTTTCCGTGGATTCCGCGGCGCTGGCAGAACGGCTGAACACAGGCATAATCCCGGCTATCATCATAAGTGCCAGAATGAACGCACAAAGTCTCCTTTTCATTATTACGTCTCCTTCTCAAAGCAAACAAAAATCACGGCAGTATAAATCAGCCGCCGCCAAACAACACAAAAAGCCCTGAATATTCTTTCAAAAAACAAGGGAATTTCCCGAAAGAATACACACGGTTAAACCACTGTCTCTTTTCGCCTGTCAGGCATCATAATTATAACACCTATGGGGAGATTTGTCAACAGAAGCACCCGCAAATCAAGCCCGCCGGGCCTGCGGGCTTGATGCTGTATACCGGAAAGGGCCCGCACGGGCGTGCTCTTTTCGTTTATGCGGTTATACGCTTAATCGGCGTAGTATTCGTCCCTGTTGTACTTGATCCCGTCGGAAAGCTCGTAATCCACCTTCAGTGTGCCGTTTTCGTACCGGCGGCTCATGGAGATTCTGCCGAATGGGGTCATAATGGATCCTCTCGCCCACACAAGGCCGGGCATTTCGCAAGGCTCAATCCGTGCCAGGGGACTTTCGCCCGTTGATACCTCGTACTTGATTCCCAGAATATATTCAAAGAAGTACGCCGCGACGGAGCCGAACATAGGGTGGGAATGGGATCGAGCTTTGCCCCAGTATTCCCGGAAGGAGGTGGCACCGTCCTTTTTCCAGAAGCCGAAGCCGCAGGGCTCGTCGGCGGTGAGGAGCCGCAAAGCAATATCCCCTCTGCCGTACTTGAAGAGCAGACGCGTTACCACGTCCGTGCCGAAAGATCGGAGACGATATATTCCGTGCCCTTGTCGGTGACAACCGTGATTTTATAGCAGAGCTTCTTTTCGCCGTACTTTACGTCGCTGTAGTTTCCGTTATACCAGCCGTGTGCCAGAAGGACGGACAGATTGTTTTTCCCCTCTTTCACAAGTGCCGTAATGTCGTAGTGAGAAACGCACACCCGGTGGGCAAGCTCCTCCTCCGGCTAGAAATACCGATCCTCAAAATCGGAGTTCAGCGGCAAAAACAGATCTTCTGTGCCGAGTTTTTCGTTTATGTAAAACACGAACGTTCCAAATCCCACAATTATCAATGGCGGCGTGCTTGATTTCCCCCGTTACCAAAAATACTTCCAAAAAACGCCGAAAGTTTTCGCGTCCTCTGCCATGATCCATCTGGCATCGCCGAACACTTCGAAAATTCCATGCGCTTGCTGCCTTCTTTATTCTTGAAAGATTCCAATTTCTTATTTCCGTGAAGTCTGTGTGGTGAATATGCTGCCGGTAAGGTTTTATAAGACAATATATTTGTGCGAATTGTTGTTCCGAAATCTTCTAATAGTTTTTTGTACACTCACATGCTTGGACAAAGGCGTGCCGGGAGAACAAGTCTTTTCGCAAAGGAGAAAACACCCTGTTCGGAGCAGCAGTAAAAAATCCGAAAGCGTCCTGTCTTAACCGGCAGTACAACGGCCGGTTCTTATAAAAGGCCTCCCCTCCGCTGTTTCCCGCTGTCTTGTTGACAGGAATCGTGATTTTGTGATACAATAAGCATATCTGCCAAAAGGAGTCACTCTCATGTATATTTACAGCAACGTATCCGCGGGATTGCTGTTTGTCAAAACAGCGCACAAAGCAGAAGAGTTCCGCATCACTGATAAAAACGGAAACGAGGTGTTCTGCCCCGTTCTGAAAACAACACAGGAAAAAGACAGTTTCGTTACCATGCTGGATGCCGGTAATCTTACACCCTGGTCCATAAAGGATCCGGTGCTTTATACGCTGTCCGCCGGGGATGAAACGGTTCGCTTCGGTCACATGACGCTGGAGACGGTGCAAAACAAGACGGTTCTTCTGAACGGCTCCCCCGTTTATCTCAGAGGATATATCCGGGGCATCGTCGCCCACGATCATCCCAACATGACAGGCAAAAGCGACTATGAAGCCGCCGTCAAAAATATCAGCCAGGCAAAAAAGTACGGATTCAATCTGGTGCGGTTCCATTCCACCATTCCCTCCGAAGATTTCGTGCGTGCCGCCGATGAGCTCGGTATGCTGGTACATATAGAAATCGGCTTCGCTTACGATTACGACGAGCAGGGCAACAAAAAGAATCTTGCCATGAGCAATAACAAATGGGAAGAAACCATTCTGAAATTCCGGAACAGCCCCTCTCTCGCCATTTTCTGCATAGGCAACGAAATGCACAACGCGGGTCATTATCCCGAAGTACATCGGCTGTATGAACAGGGGAAAGCCCTTGCGCCCAATAAGCTGATTATGGATAATTCCGGCTGGGGCGAATACGACCGCACCAGTGCCGATGTATACTGTCAGCACATCGCGTACTTCTTCCCCTATAAGCATCACGGCGATATGTTTGTCACCGACGCGCCCTGGCACATGAACGGATCCTCATACGACGTACCGCTGGAGGTGCAAACGGAAACTGCAGGCGCATCGGCACAAATAAGCCGGCACGCAGAACCTCTCCGTCCCACCCTGTCCCATGAAGCGATGCACTATATCGATATTCCGGACTACGAGGCCCTGAATAAAAAATTCGACGACTTTGCCGCAAAAGTGGGCGAACAGTATCTTTTGGAACACGATATCAAAAAGCCGGCGTATCTCACTACCCTGCCCGCGCTTATAAAGCGGAAGGGACTCACGGAATATATGCCCGATTACATAAAGGCATCCCTGCAGTGGAAGCTGATAGCCACGAAAATATTCCTGGAAAAGCTACGTCTCTCCCGGCTGAGCGGGTACGAAATGCTGCAGTTCTCCGATTGTCTGAAATACGAAAACAAAAACGGTATCGTCGACTTTTTCGATGACGATAAGGGAATCGATCCCGCATGGATGCGACAGATGAACGACGATCTGGTACTTCTTCTCGACAGAAAAAACGAATGGTACTTTGAAACTGAAACCATTACCGCAGACGTCTGTATTTCCGACTTTTTGCCCGTCCCAGAAATCAATGGAACGCTCGCCGTATATCTGGATGGCGAGGAACTGTTCCGCGGAGAAAAGTACGTACTGGCAGGCGGCCTGCAGACGCTGGCACATCTCAGCATCACGCCCAAAGTAACAAATAAGGCACGAATCTGCACACTCAAAGCAGTGTTCACTGCAGACAGCATTACCGTCGAAAACGAGTGGAATTTCTGGCTGTATCCCGAAAAGAAGATGCAAACCCGCCTCACCGCAGATGTGTCAAGCAAGGAACTTACCGATTTTCTTTCCGCAGGTGCGCAAGACAGCGATCTTTACGTTACCGATACATTCGGCGAAAACGTGTTTGAAAACCTGGCTTCCGGAAAAACGGTGATCCTGTTCTACGAATACATGGCAAAACGCAATAAATGGCAGATGCAAAGCACGCTGGAACGCTTCAAACCCTGTATCTGGGACAGAGGAAGCAATCTGGGCGGCGTTATTGCCCATGAGGGATTGAGAGAGGCCCTGGGAGGCGGAAAATATTTTGATCTGAACATGCAGCCCCTTCTGGAAGGCGGATACAAAATCAATCTGGATCACTTCCCCGCGAAGGTACAGGAACACGTCATCGGCATAGACAAACCGGTACGGGACAGAATGAAGGGACTGCTGCAGGGGATAAAGACATTCCTGGAAGATGACACCCTTCGCCGCTTCTCCCACCTGTTCTCTCTGAAAGTCGGCCGTGGAACCCTGATCGTCTGCACCTTCGCCGCGGATAAGCATTCCGATCCCGTGGTGAGAAACTTCCTTTCCTATCTCATTGACAACGCTAAGGAATTTGCAACCGACCTTTCGATAGAAGAAAGCGCATTCAAAAAATGGCTGGACGACACAAACAAAACCGGATTCCGGCCCGAGGACGTCATGAACCATTTCTGGGAAATCGACAATAAGCCCGTGGAAGACACGCTGTTCTGGGAAGAGGCACAGCTGGACCTTTCCAAACTAAAGGACTGACAGAAAAAAACACGCCTTACGGTAAGGGTATCTTACTGCAAGGCGGTTTTCTTTTTGGAAATCGAGCAGTCCTTCCATACTATTTCCTTGTCCGCCGAGTCGGCCATTTTTACCCTTTTCGGGAAAGAACGGGAAACATCGCCGCCATTTCCTGCGGAATTTCATAGTTCTGCACCTTTTGGGCAAAACTTTAGGGCTGTCGCATCTAAATGCGACAGCCCCATTGTTATACATCAGCCAAACGTAGCTTTACCGCGGAAGATCGCGTACAGTTTCGAAACGTCGTAATAGTTGAATGTTCCGTCACCGTTGATATCCGTGATAACCCACGGATCCAGTGTAACCTTCTGGCGATAGAATGCATACAGCTTTGCCACATCGTAGTAGTTGAATACGCGGTCACCGTTTACATCACCGGGAATCTGATCGGTAAATTCTACCGCTGCGTATTCATACTGAACGTTCGTGACCCGCTCACCCAAATCATCGGAAAGCATCACGTTCGCAAGCGTCAATTTACGCTCGCCGACTGCCGCATCAGCCGCCACCTCTGCGGTAACGGTGATAACGGTCTCTTTGGCGGCATCGGTCTTGTCAAGACCGCCCAGCACGGATACCAGCCAGGGATCGCCCAAATTGTCCACGTTGATATTGCTGCTTGCCGCCGTGATACCCGTGATCGCCATGCCATCGCAGGGGTACAGCTCGAAAGCAAATCCGTCATACGTACCGGCAAGGGATACCGTATAAGTGAATGTACTTCCCTGCACAGCGATTGCCGGAGCTTCGGTGGAGATGATAGCGGTGGGCGCGGCAACCTTTGTGCTGACTGCGTATTCTACAGGCGTAGTGATGCCTTCGCTGCCATCCGGCGTAGGCAGCCAGGAGAAGAAGTTTGTCTTTTCTTTCGGTTTGGTGCCGGCCGCTTCTGCAGTACAATCGGCAAGCTGTATCTTAATGCCGAACGGACCTTCGTCGGGCATAGCAAAGATGCCTTCACGGGGAATGGCAAGCTCAATTACGAAGCCGTCATCGGTAACGGTAGTCTTGTACTTGATAGTGGAGTAATCGAACAGCAGCTCGTGTGCAGCCAAACCGAAGCAGCGCTTACCGAATGCGTCTACGGAAACCTTCACGGTGTTTCCTTCAGTCATGCGGAGACGGTACTCAATTCCGTCCATATTGTAGGGGTTGGTGCCTGCCATGTAGGAGTCAGCCGGAGACACCACGTCGTCATCCTTCACGTCCGAGCAGATGTAGATGTAATCGTCATCGTACAAAGCATACGTGGTGGCGATCATGGACATATCCCAGCCCTCATTGTGACCGGCGATTACCTGCATGGGATAATCACCGCTGATAATGGTGAGAGAATTCTTGTACATACCATCCACCTTACCGTCGATCTCGGGCGTGCCCACGAGAACCTCGCCGGAGGCGGTCTGACCTTGACCGTCAGAAACAGAAGTATCGCTTACCGTCACCTTACAGGAAGCGGTGAATCCGCCTTCCGCAGTAGTGGCGGTGATGACAGCCGTACCGATTTTCAAAGCAGTCACCTTGCCGCCAGAAACGGTGGCAACCGTCTCGTCGGAAGAAGACCACACGACGGATTTGTTCAAAGCTGCTGACGGACGAACTGTGGCAGTGAGCACCGAAGACCTGCCTACGGCCAAATAGAGTGACTTTCTGTTCAGCGACACGCCGGAAACGGGCAAATGTCCCAGGGATATAAAGGGAATACTGTTCGCTGCAGCGTAATTCTCCGCCGTAGAGCCGGCATAGCCGGTGATACTGGCGAGAGCCGTGCAGTTTGCGAACACGTCTGTCCCCATGACGGCATCACTGTTCAAAACGGTAACGCTGGCAAGGCTGGAGCATCCACGGAATGCATAGTTTCCAATAGAAGTCACACTTGCCGGAATGGTAACGCTTGTAAGATTGGAACAGTATCCGAATGCAGAGTTGCCAATGGATGTCACACTATCTGGAATGGTGATGCTCGTAAGTTTGGAGCAGTATCCGAATGCAGAGTTGCCAATCGATATCACACTATCCGGAATGGTAATGCTTGTAAGATTGGAGCAGTTGTAGAAAGCATTGTTGCCAATCGATGTCACACTTACCGGAATGGTAACGCTTGTAAGTTTGGTACAGTTATCGAAAGCATTGTTGCCAATGGAGACTACACCGGCAGGAATCACGTAACTGTTGGCGGTTTTGCCTGCGGGATACGTGTGCAGCGTAGTTTTGTCTTTCGTGAACAGCACGCCGTCTATATCACAGTAGTTGGCGTTGCCCGCATCCACGGTGATGGCAGTCATGCTTCTGCATCGCACAAAAGCACCGCTTCCAATAGAAGTCACGCTTGCCGGAATGGTAATGCTTGTAAGGTTATAGCAATTCTGGAAAGCTAAACCTGCGATTGACAGCATGCCATCGGGAAGGGTAACGCTTGTGAGATTCGTGCTCTCCAAAAACGCATTGCTTCCGACAGAAGTTACGCCCGCTGGAATGACGTACGACGTATCTAGCTTTGCGGCAGGATATTTGATAAGCGTCGTTGTATCTTTCGTAAACAGCACGCCGTTTATGTCACAGTAGTTTGCATTTGCACTGTCTACTGTGATGCTCGCGAGATTATCGCAGGAAAAGAATGCACTGCTTCCAATGGAAGTAACGCTTGCCGGGATGGTGATGCTTGTAAGATTGGTACAGAAATAGAATGCACTGCTTCCAATGGAAGTAACGCTTGCCGGGATGATGATGCTTGCGAGATTATCGCAGGAGAAGAATGCACTGCTTCCAATGGAGGTAACGCTTGCAGGAATCGAGATGCTTGCGAGATTATCGCAGTAAATGAATGCACTGCTTCCAATGGAAGTAACACCGCTTTCAATGGCGACCTTTATTATTGCGCTTCTATTGGCATACCACGGCACAGCGCTGGTAGAATTCCAATCCATCATCTTACCCGTGCCGGAGATGGTCAGCGTACCGTCCGAGATTAATTTCCACGTGAGATTCTCACCGCAGGTACCGGAGGCGATTGTCACAAGCGGTGCTACGCCCAAAGATACAAACGGGACGTTGTTTGCGTTGGCATACGCCTCAGCGGCAGAACCGCTGTAGCCGGTGATGGTGAGATTGGGACAATTACGGAATGCATCGTTACCAATCGATATCACACTTGCCGGAATGGTGATTTTCGCGAGGGAGGTACAGTTCATGAAAGCACAGGTCTCGATAGAAACAACACTTTCGGGAAGCGTGACTTCGGTTAAATCAAATGCATTTCGGAATGCCTGATAGCCAATGCTTGCAACGCCTTCGGGAACGGTATATGCCGCAGCTGTTTTAGCCGCCGGATACCGAATCAATTCGGTTTTTGTCTTGTTGAACAAAATACCGTCCTCATCACAGTAGTAGGCGTTGTCCTCCGCAACGAAGATATTCAAAAGCGACCGGCACTGCGCAAAGGGTCCTTCAGAAATGCTTGTCACACTTGCGGGAATGGTGATTTCCGTCAAAGAACCGCAGTTGAAAAATGCTGCGTGCCCGATCACTTTCAATCCCTCGGGAAGAGAGACCTGACGCACTTCACTGCAAGGATAAAAGGCAAACGCACCGACAGAAGTCACACCGTTTTCCAGTACGATTTTTTTGATTGATGCATTGTAGGCATACCACGGTGCGGAAACCCCATCCTCAAAATCCGTCATTTTACCCGTGCCGGAGATGGTCAGCGTGCCGTCCGTGGTGAGTTTCCACGTGAGGTTCTCCCCGCAGGTGCCGGAGGCGATTTCTGCAACCGGTGCCTGGCCCAAGGATACAAACGGGATGTTGTTTTCGCTGGCAAATGTTTCCGCATACGAGCCGGTGTAGCCGGTAATGGTGAGTTTTTTGCAAAGGGTGAAAGCATTCGAAGCGATAAACGTCACGCTGTCCGGAATCGTAATGCTTACAAGGTTATGACAGCAAGTAAACGCCCTGGAGCCGATCGTCGTGAGCGTATCCGGCAGCGTAATGCTCGTAAGGCTGCTAACGTTGGTAAAAGCAAATTGGCCAATAGAAACGGTACCGCTCGGAACCGTATATTCGGCAGTCGTTCTTCCTAAAGGATAGGTATGAAGCACCGGGCTATTCTTGGTAAACAGTACGCCATCCACATCACAGAAAGCGGTATTCTCTCCGTTAACGGTAATATTCACAAGAGAATGACAATTCAGGAAAGCGTGGCTGTCAATCGAAGCGGTACTTGCCGGAACAGTAATGTTCACAAGAGTTTTATTACCCGAGAAAGCATGCAGTGCAACAGAAGCAACGCCGTCCGGGATCACATAACTGACCGCCGTTTTTCCCACGGGATATTGGAGCAACGTTTCCATATCCTTGGTGAACAGCGCACCGTCCACCGCACAGTAAGCAGTATTGCCGCCGTTCACGGTAAAGGCGGTAAGAGAATTACAGTAGGAAAATGCCGTTGCCCCAACAAACTCAACGCCTGCCGGTATTGTAACGCCGGTAAGATTTTCGCAACTATTGAATGCGCTTTCACCGATAGTCGTTACACCGGAGGGGATCTCAAGGCTGCCCGTAATGCCGTGACACATTTGGAAAGCATAGTTGCCAATACGGGTTACGCTCTCGGGAATCTCAAAATTGCCAGTAAGGTTGCTGCAATCCTGGAAGGCGTAATCGCCAATTGAAGTCACACCGTTTTCAATAACGACCTGTTTGATACCGCTTCTGTGAGAATCCCACGGCACAGCGCTGGTAGAGTTCCACTCCGTCATCTTACCCGTGCCGGAGATGGTCAACGTACCGTCATCGGTAAGCGTCCACGTGAGGTTCTCCCCGCAGGTGCCGGAGGCTACCACCGTAGGCTGCGGATCGGGAACGACGGGGATATCGGCATCACCGGTTACACGGTAATTCTTTTTCGTATCTGCCGTAAAATTCGGCGTATCGCTCATCTCGCAGACGAGCGTACCATCTTCGTACGTAAAGCCGAAGATACTGAAGTACTCTCCAAACGTATGCGCCGGTTCGAACACCTTTTGTGCCGCACCGGCAGACAGGTCGTATTTATAGACAGCCGTGGTTTGGGAGAAATACAGATCCTCTCCGTCCGATGCCAGACGGGTATAGTTCTTCGTCCAGAAAGAAGATGCCCCGGCGCTCCATGTATCGTCCACTGAAAGCAGCTCCGTGCCATCATACCGGTTCAGTGTACCGTTCACACTGTCTATGTAGTAAATCACGCCGTTTACAAGCTGGAACGCGGCGTCCGAATTCTGCCAGAAATACGTATCGTACGTGGTATCGGTAGGCGTGGTATCGTAGTCGCCCGCCGTGTGGCTCTGCAGAAATGCCTCCGAGGAACGGAGGAAATTGGTGTGCCTTACCCGGCCGCCGATATCCCATACCGGATCGTCCCAGGTCACGTCCACGTGATAATACTGCCCGTCAATAAGCACGATATTCCACGCGTGATTCAATGCCTCCGAACTGCACAGGAAGGATTCTATGCCTACCTGCTTCAGCAGATACTTATATGCCTCTGCATATCCCTGGCAGACCGCAGTCTCGTTTACGAAAACGCCATAGGCATCGTAGGAATCATCCGGCATCGTACCGTTCTGCAGCCGCTCATAATCATACTCACAGAGAACCGCCAGCCGGTCGTGGAGCAGAAGGGCCTTCTCCACATCCGTAAGCGCTGCACTGTCAATGATTCCGGAAAGGAGGGCATCCACATTCGTCTGCCACACTGCCATCATTTGTGCATATTCCTCCGAGGTATACACATACCTCACTTCCAGTTTGGTGTATATGGAGGAGGAATATCCCCAGAAGCCGCCTAATTCCACGTGGAAACAGTCCGGCATCTCCTCCCAGATAAACCGGGCAATTGCGTTGCTGTTCTCAGAGGAATACGGAATCTGGTAGTGGGAAATATCGATCATCGTCGTACCTTTGCCGAATTCTTCCCGCAGATATGCCGCAAACTGCGCCACATCCAGAATCTCCTCCAGCGTTTCCGCGCTGCTTGCCGGGGCAAGATACATTTCCTTTTCAGGCGGCGCGGCAAAGCAGAGCAGCTCCTCTTCCGCGGCGCGGACAGTCGGAACCGCCGCCAAAATAAACAATGCTAAAAGACAGACAATCATTTTTTTCATCGTACGCACCTCACAAAATGTCTATCGGATTTTCCGGCGGATCTTCTCTCCCACCGGACAGATACAAACGTACATCTATATTGTAATACTTTCTTTTCAAGTTGTCAATCTTTCGTCCATTTTTTTACACAACAATCTTCTTTTACGAAATCAAACGGGCCCCGGCGGCATCGCACATTCCGATACGATGCTTACGGGGTCCGTTTGATTATTCTCACTCCACGGTAACTGATTTTGCCAGATTCCGGGGGCGGTCCACGTCCAGTCCCATGGCGGCTGCGGTATAATATGCAACCATCTGCATGGCGGTCATGGCGGGCAGTGCCGCCATGGCGGATTCCCCGGCGGGGGCGGGTACGGAAAGGCACAAATCCGCGGGAATTTCCACCCTCTCCGTGATGGGCGCGGCGGCGATAGCAATCACATATGCCCCACGCGCTTTTACCTCACGGATGGCGGAAACGGTCTTATCCGCCAGCGATTCTTCCGTGAGAAGGGCGATCACCGGCGTTCCCTCCTCAACAAGCGAGATGGTACCGTGCTTCAATTCACCTGCTGCGTACGCTTCGCTGTGAAGATAGGAAATTTCCTTCAGTTTCAAAGCACCCTCCGTGCAGAGCACACTGTCCGCACCGCGCCCGATGTAAAAAATATGGGGATGGTCACGAAGCTGTGCCGCGATCTCTTTCACCTGAGGAGCAAGAGCGATCATTTCCTCGATTGCCCCGGGGACATCCCCAAGAAGAATGCGGCAGCGGCGGCGTGCTTCCTCCGCTGTTATCTGCCCGCGCACGAGCGCCAGACGAACGAAAAGCAGATACAGAACGGCACACTGCACGATATACGCTTTCGTGCTGGCAACGGCGATCTCCGGACCGGCTCTCGTATAAACCACATCGTCCGCCTCCCGTGCCACGGTAGATCCCACCACGTTAACGATAGCCGCCGTGCGCACGCCGCGGGCTTTCACCAGACGAAGGGCGGCAAGCGTATCCGCCGTTTCGCCGGACTGGGAAACAAAGAGCACCAGATCCCGCTCTCTGAGAATCGGATTCCGGCCGCGAAATTCCGAGGCAATCTCCACCGTCACCGGCACACGTGCCGTCTCTTCAATCCACTGACGGGCGAGAAGCCCTGCGTGCATAGCCGTGCCGCAGGCCACGATGTGAATCCGCGAAACGTCAGCAAGCGCATCGCTGTCCAGCGACGCCACGCCGAAGTGCGGCAGTCCGTCCTTCAGATACGGCTGGACAGTGCGGCGCAGCACCTCCGGCTCTTCGTGAATCTCTTTCAGCATAAAATGGGGGAAGCCGCCCCGTTGTGCCGCCTCGATGTCCCAATCCACCTGTTCCGACTTCACAGCGACCTTTCTTCCGGCTTCGTCAAAGAAGGCAATCTCCGCCCCGTCCAGTACAGCACAAACACCCTCCGGCAAACGGTAATACTCCCGGGTGTAAGGCAGAATGGCGGGAATATCGGACGCAATGAACGATCCCGTCTCCGTCTTTGCCGCGATCAGCGGTGATCCGCGGCGCATGGCATACAGTTTTCCGGGACGATCATGAAACAGAATACCAAAGGCAAAGGAACCGGAAAAATCCGACGCTGCCCGGAACATAGCCGCCAGCGGATCGCCTGAAGTACGGTAGTGGGCATCCAGCCGGAATGCCGCCGCCTCGGTATCTGTCTCAGAACGAAAGGTGTATCCGGCGGCACGCATCTCATCCGTGAGCGCGGCATAATTTTCGATAATACCGTTGTGCACCAGCGTAAGAGAAGGTGCGCTGTGCGGATGGGAATTCTCATCCGACGGTGCGCCATGGGTCGCCCAGCGGGTATGCCCGATGC
>JAZQDY010000170.1:0-4450 GCA_045547015.1 Eubacteriales bacterium
CACGGAGCTTTCGAACAATATTCTTGCCGGCGAACGGGTAGATCTGGTAAACCACGTTTCCACCTATCTCACCGCCATGATCCCCGCCGGCTGCTTTGTGGATATTGCCAACGTCAACAGCGATATCATCGATTACAGCAAGCCCTGGTATCACAGTTACGTGAACGAAAACCTGAAGATCGACGGCCGTCTGTACGGTGTTTCCAACTGGTTTGAGTTCTCTACCATCACCCGCGGCACCGTTATCTTCTTCAATATGGAAATGTCGGAAGCGCACGGCGTGGGCGATCTGTACCAGATCGCCCGCGACGGCGACTGGACCTATGAAAAAATGATGGAGATCGCAGAATCGGTAGGTGCCGATCTGAACAACGACGCCGTATACGACGATAACGACCGCTACGGGCTGGCAAGCCAGCAGGACTGCTGGTTCCAGCAGGTATACACCACCGGCTATCAGTTCGTAAAGGCCACCGAGGACGGCTCTCTTGCGGTATCTGACATCGACGACCGCTTGATTCATGCCTTTGACACCGTACAGAAGATCTACAAATCCAACTGGTACCAGAGCTTCAAGAACTACGGAGAAACGGCACGCGACATAACCATCATGTACGAAGGATTCAACAGCGATCGGATCCTGTTCTTGCTCCGCTTCATCAGCGATACCAGCGCACAGGCACTCCGGGACGGCGGTAAGTTCGGCATTCTGCCCACGCCCAAGTTCACAAAGGATCAAGAGTACGGCACCGCTACCCTGCCCACCATTTCCTGCGTACCGGTAACTGCCGGCAGTGTACGTACTTCTGCCATTATTTTGGATGCTCTTGCCTCGAGTACGTACAAGTACACGCGTCCCGCTTACTTTGACGTGGCACTCTCCTATAAGTACGTAAACGATGCGGAATCCCGGGAAATGCTGGATATCGCTTTCGCCAATATGCACTGCGATTTCGGCTATATGTACATGTACAGCGGATTCGGCAGCGAGATCCCCATGACGCTGAGCCGTGCCGCCAATCTGGCATCCTGGATCGCCACCTACAAGCCCAGAACCGATGCGGGACTTATGACGCTGGTAGAGCAGGTAAAGGATCTGCCGCAATAAACATCAAGGGCCTCCGACATTGCCGGAGGCCCTTGGTTATGCTGCACGTTTGCTTTACCGGAAGGATGCCCGGTATTCCTTAGGCGTTTTCCCCACCAGTTTTTTGAACATTTTTGAAAAATACTGCACGTCCATTACGCCGCAGTGGGAAGCTACGGTCTGAATCTGGAGATCGGTATTCTTCAGCAGATAATCCGCATGGTGAATCCGCTTTTCCCACACGTATTCGGATACCGTTTTCCCCGTCTCTTTTTTGAAGAGGGTGGCAAGATAGCCGGGGCTGATATCCTGACGGGCGGCAAGAGTATGCAGCGTCAGATCGGCGGAAAGATCCGCATCTACCGTGAGTATGGTTTTCTGCACAAGAGGAGAATACTTCCGGATGGAATGATTGTAAACCAGCCGGCAGTAGGCGGAAAACATTTCCTTCATAAGATCCGTGGATTCACGGAGAGAGGTGCTGTTTTCGATCCTTTCCGCAAATTTTGAGGAAATCCGGTCAATATAGAAGGGGTGGACGCCGCCCGTCTCGGCGGCTTTCCGCAGAAGCGTATTCATGATGATGCTGTAATTTTTTGCGTTGCGAAGCGGATCCGCCGTTCGCATCTCAAAGGGATGCTCCTCCAAAGCCGCCATGAGAATCTCCGTTTTGTGCTGCTGTCCCCGTGCCACTGCCTGAATGAGATCGTTTTCAAAGGCGTACCGTGTCTCCATAAGGGCCACCTTAGCCGCTATATCGCCGGCCGCATCTCCCTTGGCAAGGGGATGAATAGGGGAAAAAGGCAGTACTGTCTGCTGATTCACGTCTACAACGGCAAAGGCAGGGCTGTGCCACAGGCGTTCACAGAACGTATCCAGCACGGCAAAAAAGCAATCGTTTCCGGAGATCACGGACAACGAGGCGTAATATTCTTCAAAATACGACTGACTCGCCGGGGCGATTCCCATGGATTCTCCCAGTTCCAGAAGTTCCTTTGCCGACAGCGGTGCCTCCAGATACGGCCCGATCAGAAGAAGCGTTTCCTCCTCCCCGTCCGGCAGCAGCATACAGATATGCCGGCACCGGAATACGTCTGCAAAAGTATACCGGGTAACAGGCTCGATTTTCCCCAGATACTCCCGGACGGTTGTCTGCGGTGCGGGCACCATCCCCGTCAGCTCCCGAAGGCACGGGGCAATCAGTATTTCAGCCGGCTCCGACGGAGAGATCACCCTCACGGGTACGCGGCATTTCGTCAGAATATCCTGCAGAAAGGAAATTTCCGTTTCGTTGTTCATATTCACCCCTTCTTTCATGCAAATTTTCCAAACACTGTTGTCATTATAGCACGATTGCTTTACAGAATCAATAAATTATTCGCACAAAAATAAAAATAATACAAAAATACATAAAAATAATACTCACCTATATAATACAGGTATGGTATAATAGTAAAAAATACTCCCCATATTTCTATTTCTTTATCTAAAAAACAGCAAAGAGAGGTCTTGACTAATGAAAAAAGAACAAGCAACCACCGCAAACGGCAAGCGGCCGTTCGGCATACGCGACTCTCTCGCATATGCAGCGGGCGACCTTGGATGCAACATGAGTTTTGCGCTCAAGGGCACCATGGCACTGTTCTGGACACAGGTTATGGGCATGAGTGCCTGGTATTCTCTGCTTCTTGTTATCGTGCAGTTCTGGGATGCCATCAATGACCCGCTGATCGGATCCATGATTGATGCAGATCAGCACCGGTACAAAAGAAACAAATTCCTGCAGTACATCTGGATCGGCTCTCTTGGGCTGATCGTAGGCGGTGCATGCTGCTTCCTTCCGTTTCCCGGTGCCCCCGTTTGGGCGAAATTCATTATCTTCATTGCGGGATATGTAGTCTGGGATGCTTTCTACACCATTGCAAACGTTCCCTACGGCTCTCTGCTTTCTCTCATCTCCAATGAACCGGCAGACAGAGCCTCCCTTTCCGCATGGCGCTCCATCGGCTCTATGGTGGGCAATATGCTTCCTATGGTCATCCTTCCCTTCCTCATCTACAACGAGGATGAATCTCTTAACGGAAACATGGTGTTCGTGGCTGCCCTCGTTATGGGTGTTCTCGGCTTCATTTGCTTCCAGTTTATGATCAAGAACACGGAGATCCGCGTAGAAACGCAGGCGCAGTTAAACGAAAATCAGCCCAAATTCAACGTATGGAAAGCACTTGTCAACTTCGCAAAGAACCGCCCCGCTGTCGGTGCGACGCTTGCAGCTATGGGTATGTTCATCGGTATGCAGGGCGCTGCCACTGCCGTTTCCGTTACGTTCCAGATCTACTTCAAAAACACGGAGATCTCCGGTATCGTTCAGCTCTTTGCGATGATCCCGATTCTCGTCTTTACTCCTCTTGCCCGTAAGATGGTCGTCAAATTCGGCAAGAAAGAGTTGGCGGTCGTTGGCTCTATTGCGTCCATCATCGGCGGCCTCGGCCTGTTCATTATCACCCCCGATAACACAGGACTTGACCTTATCATCTATATCCTCTGCCAGCTGGTTTACAGCCTGGGCCTTGGCATCTACTCCACCGTATCCTGGGCTATGATGGGCGACGCCATCGACTACAACGAATGGAAGACCGGCAGACGTGAGGAAGGCGTTGTATATTCTCTCCACTCCTTCTTCCGTAAACTGGCTCAGGGTATCGGTCCCGCCGTTGCCCTCCTTATCATGCAGAGCATGGGCTATGTGAACAACGCTGTGGACCCCGAAACCGGTGCTGCTTTTATCGACGTTACCCTGCTCCCCTGGGAATTCGCAGTGGAACTGCGTACTCTTGTCGCTGTTCTGTTCCTGGCTTCTGCAATCATGCAGTTCATTGGTCTCGGTCTTATCTATAACCTGGACAAGAAAACCCTTGCCCAGATGAACAAAGATCTTGGCCGCGATGTGGAAGGCGACGCACAGGCTCAGTAATTTTTGCGAGGTGTCCGGTGGTTGCCGCCGGACACCTCCCTTGGATTTTCTGCATTACCATCTGAACATTTGCAACAAAAAGGAGAACTTCTGTGAGAAACATAGTTAGTCTGAACGAAAACTGGCTGTTTGCCAAAGATACCACCGATATTCAGTGCCGTGAAGGAGAAACCGTAAATCTTCCCCATTCCTTCAACGCCATCGACGGACAGGACGGCGGAAACGACTATTTCCGCGGCACCTGCCTGTACGCAAAAACACTGAAAAAAGCAGAGCTGCCCCAGGCGGATCAGTATTATCTGGAGATCCGCGGTGCCAACTCCTCCGCCGACGTATACGTGGCCGGCGAAAAGCTCGCCCATCACGACGGCGGTTATTCCACCTGGCGT
>JAZQDY010000171.1:0-9017 GCA_045547015.1 Eubacteriales bacterium
CGACATTTCAAAAAAAACTATTGACAAAAGGAAAACCTTGTGGTATTATATTTAGGCGATGTTGAAAAACGCCTATGCGGGTGTAGTTCAGTGGTAGAATTCCAGCCTTCCAAGCTGGTTATGTGGGTTCGATTCCCATCACCCGCTCCAGTATCTTCATACGGGCGGCACGCTCTTTTGTACCTTTAGCTCAGTTGGATAGAGCAACTGCCTTCTAAGCAGTAGGTCGAGGGTTCGAGTCCCCCAAGGTACGCCATATGGTGGATGTAGCTCAGTTGGTCAGAGCGCCAGGTTGTGGCCCTGGAGGTCGTGGGTTCGACCCCCATCATTCACCCCATGCGGCAAAGCCGCAGAAAGCACTCATACGAAAGTATGGGTGCTTTTTTGCGTAAAGAAAACACCCGCACCGTACGGTACGGGTGAAACTTTCTGGAAATCAATCGTCGCAGGAGATGCCTTCCGTTTCAAGTACTTTTATGTAGTGGAGTTTTAGGAAAGAAGGCGTTCCCGCTCCTGCGAATATGCACGCAAGGAGCAAAGTTATAATTTGGCACATTATCTCACCTGTCAGCATGTCATAAACAGTATCAGGAATAAAAAAACGCCCCAGTATAACTCCAATTGCCGAAAACACTACCAAATTCGAATACAAGGGGTTGTTCTTTTTACCGATGTACTTATTAGTTTTACACTTTACGTAGCACACCAACAGTGAGCTTGCTCCAAAAACTATCGGCAGAACACAAATATATGTGGGAATAGGTGTTTGAAAGCTAACCGCGAAGTTCAAAAAATTCAAAGTAAACAAAACCGTTGAAAACGATGTGTTAACAGCATCAAACAGAACTCGCTTGTAAAAAGTCAAATTCCGAGATAATACTATCATAATAACGAAATAACAAACTGCTATAATTTGAACACTTATGGAAAAATACCTGGGTGCCGGACCTCTGAAAAGGCCCGGCACGCTGCACAAGATCGACAGAAAACAAATCCCCGCCGCTCCCAATAACAATCGTTCTCTGGTGTTTTCCGTATTGGTTCCGAGTTTTACAAAAGAACGATAATTTTCGGTATTCATAGTTCTCTCCTGACTTCACCAAGAGTTTTTCATTTTTATTCCACCGTTTTGCACGACACCAGATTTATACCCGGCTCTATAAAATCCGCCGCGATCACGTCGCCCCGCTTTACAGGTGAGGTAACGCGGATTTTTTTGATTTCCTCCATGGCACGGAACATAGCTTCCTTCGGAATGGGCTTATCCGTTTTTACAGGAAGCCGCCGATCCGTTTTGGAGTCAACGGCCACCGTGGTGGTCAGCGTGCGGACGGGATGGGTAAGCTCTGCCTCCGCATACGTTTTTCCCCGGGGGCAGGTGTTGCCGGTTACGTTTATAACCGCACCGGTATCGTCCCTCTCCACCGTCAGCTTACAGCCGGCGGGGCATACCACGCACGTCAGATTCGTGATTTTGCTCATACACTCACTTGCCCTCCAATTCTTCCAGATATACGGTGAGTTTTGCGGTATCGCTCTCCCGGAGCGAGCGGACGGCTTCTGCTGGAATTTCCAGTTTTTCCATCTCTCCCGGGGCAACGGCGGCTTTTTGCCGTTTTACGAGAATATTTCCCTTGTCGTCTGCCAGAATGAGCCGCACCTTTTTGTACGGATTCCCCACGCGGAAGAAGACACGGACGGCATCGGTGCTTTCGCCGATTTCCAGCCGCTGGGGCACCGTGTAGCGTACACCGTATCCTGTTTCAACAGGCAGGGAAAGGGAAGAGCCCTCCTCCATTGAGAGGATCCGAGCCGCAGCCGCTTTGCCGGCGATTTCCGCTTCTTCGGATACAAAATCCACCAGGTCATGTACGTGGAGCGCGTTGCCGCAAGCGTATATGCCGGGGGCGGAGGTTTCCCGGAACTGGTTGACGGAGGCTCCGCCTGTGACGGGATCCAAAGCAATAGAGGCACCCCGTGTCAGCTCGTTTTCAGGGATCAGTCCCACGGAGAGGAGAAGCGTGTCACATTCGATATACTGCTCCGTGCCGGGAATGGGACGGCGTCCGTTGTTTTCGTCTACGGCGGCGATGGTTACGCCTTCCACCCGTTCTTTGCCGTGGATTTCCGTAACGGTGTGGGACAGATGCAGCGGAATACCGAAATCGTCGAGACATTGCACGATATTCCGGGTAAGTCCGCCGGAATAGGGCATCAGCTCGCAGACGCACAGTACCTTGGCACCTTCCAGCGTCATGCGCCGTGCCATAATTAGTCCGATGTCGCCGGAGCCAAGGATCACGACCCGGCGGCCGGGCATATATCCGTCAATATTTACGTATCGCTGGGCGCAGCCGGCGGTGTATACGCCGGCGGGGCGCGTGCCGGGGATGGAAAGGGCACCACGTGTGCGTTCCCGACATCCCATGGCAAGAATGACAGCGTCCGCTTCTGCCCGAACAAATCCGGTAGAGGGGGATACAAAGCTTACGTGACGGTCATCTGTCAGGGAGAGCACCATACAGTCAGTGGCAATGGGAATATTCCGTTCCTGTACCATATCGATATATCTGCCGGCATACTCCGGGCCGGAGAGTTCTTCGCCGAATCGGTGCAGGCCGAATCCGGCGTGAATGCACTGATTCAGAATACCGCCCGGCTCCGTATCTCTTTCCAGAATAAGTATATCGTCTGCCTTAACGCCGGCATCAAAGGCAGAAACAGCTGCGGCAAGTCCTGCAGGACCGCCGCCGATGATAATCAGCTTCTTATGCATGGGCTTCTTCCTCCTCCCGATCGTAGACGAGCCACGAGCCGCCGCCGGTTTTCGTAATGTGATTCAGCGAGGCGTTCTGTTCATCCGCCAGCAGTGCCGCCGCACGCGGCGAACAGAATCCGCCCTGACAGCGGCCCATTCCCGCCCGGCAGCGCCGCTTCAGCATATCCAGATTCTTCGCCGGAAGCGGGGAACGCATAGCCGTAAGCAGATCGCCCTCCGTTACCGTTTCGCACCGGCAGATAATCCGGCCGAATGCGGGATCCTTCCGGATGGCGTCCGCGCGTTCTTCGTCCGTCATTTCCGCGAATCGTTTCACGTTGCCGTCTTTCCGGCAGGTGGAAACATAGTTTTCTTTCGGTGTCAGCGTAAGGCCGTCCTCTTTGAGCAGTTCGGCAATATATTCCGCCACGGCGGGGGAGGCGGCAAGTCCGGGGGATTCAACCCCCACCGCTTCAATCACGCCGCGATTGGTGTCGGAAATCCGGATGCAGAAGTCGTGCGTGTCCGGGGTAGGGCGTACGCCGGCAAAGGAGGTAATAGCATTTCGGGTGTTTACAGACGGTACGAGACGTTTGGCTCCCGCCGTAATCTCAGCAATTCCGTCGGCGGTAACGGAGGTATCCTCCGCTTCCACCTCGTTGGCATTGGGACCGATCAGCAGATTTCCGTCTACTGTCTGGGTAACGAGGATGCCCTTTCCTTTGGAGGAGGGGGCAGGGAAAAGCGTGGAGGTTACCGTGCCGCCCACTGCCTTGTCCATAACGATGTATTCGCCCCGGCGGGGAATGATCTGCACGCCGAGCTCTGTATCGCCCAGCATGGACGCAATCTCTGCGGAATGAACGCCTGCCGCGTTTACGATGCGGCGGGCGCGGAGTGTGTCTTTACCGTTCGTTACGTTCCATATACCGTTTTCATGGGATGCACCGCTGACGGCAAAATCAAAATAAAAATCCGTTCCGTTGGTTGCGGCGTTTTCAGCGGCGGCAACGGCAAGACCGTAGGGACAGACGATACCGGCGGAGGGGGCCCACAGCGATCCCACCGCTTCCTCGGATACGTTCGGCTCCATGGCGCGCAGTTCTTCTTTCGTAAGGATCCGAAGACCCGGTACGCCGTTAACAACGCCCCGGTCGTATAAGGTGCGGAGTGTCTCCCTGTCCTCCTCGTCGAACGCAACCACGTGCGAGCCGCAGTTTTTATAAGATACGCCCAGCGTCTTGCAGATCTCGGCCATCATAGCACAGCCTTTTACGTTCAGTTTCGCCTTCAGTGTGCCGGGAACACAGTCGTATCCGGCATGCACGATGGCGGAATTTGCCTTGGTGGCGCCGGACGCCACGTCAGAGCCTGCTTCCACCACAGCAGTTGAGCAGTTATATCGGGCAAGATGCCGTGCCGTCATGGTGCCGGTGATGCCCGCGCCAATGATCAGAACGTCGTAAATCATAGAAATTTCATCTCCTGTGACGTAATGAGTGTTTATTTGAAATTTACTCTTGTTAGTATAGCATATTCTCCGCCTTTTTTCAAGAGACAAAATTGTGTTTTATAAAGCACCTCTCTTGAAAAAACAGGAAAACTGTGCTATACTGATACAAACAGGATGAACAGAGGCGATGGAATGATGGAAAAACGGAACAGTTTGGATCTTTCCTCCGTCAGTGCCGCCCAGCTGGCATATCTGGGAGATGCGGTGCTGGAGGTGCTGGTACGCCGGCGAATTGTGGAAAACGGAGCGCAGAAGCCCAGTGAAGCGGCGCTGTCTTACGTGACAGCCGCTGCGCAGAGCGATGCAGTGGAGCGAATCCTGCCCCTCCTTACGGAGGAGGAGAATGCCGTATATCACCGCGGCCGCAACTGCGTCCACGCCAACGTACCGAAACGGGCAACCGTTGCCCAGTACCGCCGGGCTACCGGCTTTGAGGCGGTTTTCGGTTACCTGCATCTTACGGGTGCTGCCGCGCGAATGGAGTTTCTGTTCGGCGCCGCTTATCCTTCTGACGATACGAATGAAACGGAGATATAAAATATGACAACGCTGGAAGCAAAAGAGAAACTGTCCGCCTATCTGCATACGTCCGCCGCACTCGGTCACGCATCCGGTCTCGTCTATTACGACGGAGACACGGTGGCACCGCCGAAAAGTGCGGCTGTACGCGCCAATACATTAAGCGAGCTGGCTCGGATTTCTTATGAGCTGACCTGTGCCAACGAAACCATTGAAATGCTGGAAACGCTCCGCGCCGATCCCTCCGGGCTTACGGAGGTTGAGAAGCGTACCATCTCGGAACTGTGGCGTGAGTACGACCGTACCCGGCGGATTCCCAAAGAGGAATTCGTGGCAATGACCCGTCTCTCTGCCGAATCGGAGACAGTGTGGCACGATGCCAAGGAGAAGAACGACTACGCCTCCTTTGAGCCGTATCTTGGCAAAATGTTTGAAACGGTAAAGCGGATCGCCGGTTATACCGATCCCGATATGCATCCGTATGATGCAGCACTGAATCAGTACGAGCGGGGCATGACACGGGCGGACTGCGATACGTTCTTCCAAAGCCTTCGTGAGAAGATCGTGCCGCTGATGCATCGCATCGCGGACGCTGAGCAGATCGATGACTCGCCCCTGCACGGCCATTTCCCCATAGAGAAGCAGAGGAAGTTTTCGGACTATCTTATGGATGTAATGGCGATGGATAGATCTGCCTGCATTATCGGAGAAACAGAGCATCCGTTTACCATCAATTTTTCCAAAAACGACGTCCGCATCACTACCCATTATTATGAGGATAACCTGGTCTCCTCTCTTTACAGCGTGGTACACGAGGGCGGACATGGGCTGTACGAGCTGGGAACGGCGGATGAACTGCAGTTTACCGGTCTTGACAGCGGCGTTTCCATGGCAATTCATGAAAGCCAATCCCGCTTTTATGAGAATATCATTGGCAGAAGCCGCCCCTTCTGTGCGCTGATTCTGCCGTACCTGAAAAAGGCATTTCCCGAATCTCTGAACGGTGTGAGCGAGGATGCCTTCTATCGGATGATAAACCGGGCAGAGCCGTCGCTGATCCGTACTGAAGCCGATGAACTCACCTATTCGCTTCATATTATGGTGCGCTACGAGCTGGAGCGCGCTATGTTTGATGGAGAACTGACCGCCCACGATCTGCCCGATGCATGGAACACGCTGTACCGCCGCTATCTGGGCGTGGAGGTACCGGACGATCGCCGCGGTATTTTGCAGGACAGCCACTGGTCCGGCGGCAATATCGGTTATTTTCCCTCGTATGCGCTGGGATCTGCCTACGGCGCACAGATTCTTTCCGTTATGCAGAAGGATTTTGACGTATACGGATCCATTGCAAAACACGGAAACCTTTCCGAAATCAACGAGTGGAACCGCGCGCATATCTGGACGCACGGCTGTATGTACGATCCGACCGACCTGTTCCGACGGGTGGCGGGGGAGTTTTCGCCGGATTTCTATACTGATTACCTTACGAAGAAATACGAAGAGATCTATAACCTGTGAGCGTTGTCAAACTGCCGCGTGCTGCATAAAATGAATACTGTATCATAAAAAGGGGAGTGCTGGTATGGAATTTATGGATAAAGTAAACGAGATCACGAAGAAAGTATCTGATAAAGCGAGCGATCTTGTGGAAATGGGGAAACTCCACGCAAAGATCCACAGTGAACACGCCGACGTGGACATACTGAAAAAGCAGATCGGCGAGATCTGTTTCGGCAAATACAGATCCGGGGACGCACTGGATCCGGAAGTAGAGAAGCTCTGTACAAAAATCGAAAAGCACAAACAGAATATCGCAGAAAATCAGCGGAAACTCCAGCGGATGAAGCAGACCGATCCCCGCACAGTGGATCCTGCCGCCGCCGGTGTATGCCCGTACTGCGGGGCGAATATGGGAAAAGGCGCAAAATTCTGTCCCCAGTGTGGCCAGCCCGCGTGAGAGGCAAGACCACCGATAGAACCGGTGGCTTGCGTAGCCCCTACAAGGGGTTAATACGGGTTTCTTCCCTAAAAGGGACCACTGAAGTTTGATACCACATTACACGCAAAGGCAGCCGCTCATGAGCGGCTGCCTTTTTGCCTGTTTATTTTTTGCACCCCTAAATGGGTCTGTGTACTCCCTGAAACTTATCTGATCCGATGCGTTATCTTTCCCCGGTAGAACCGGGGGGACTTTCACGCATTTTAATGCACCAAAGAAAAACGGAGGTGTTGCATTTGGAAATGCACCACCTCCGCGGGCTTTCCCATGCCCGATACGGCGGTCATTTTTGCCCGTTCCGGGCAAAAAATCGGGAAATCTCGCAGCATATTCCTACGGAATTTCAAATTTTTGCGTTTCTGCCGCAAAAATTTGGAGCTGTCACATCTAAATGCGACAGCTCCGTGAATTTCGCTTATGGAATGGGATTTGCAAGGCCCATCCGAAAATATAGTCGCATGGTCTCGCTTCGCTACACTCGGCTCGACATGCTCCTTGTTTTTGTGAATCACTTCGGGAAAACGCCGTCCTGTGGCGATAATGTCCGATAGGTAGCCTGTTTTTGTTCTTTTTACCGAAGAAAATCGAACGCCGCACCGGTGACGCTGCCGGTAAAAATATCGAAGTCTCGGTTTCCCTTTTCAAAATGGGTGCACAAATCCATAAGGAACTGGCGGATCAGCGACATATTCCGAAGATACGTATACCCGGCAGAGTGTGCTTTTACCAACTCGGCAAACGCCATCAGCTTCTCCCGCTGGGCGATAAGCCGCTTCAGTTCATTTACAATCTCCATCGCGTCTACCGCACCATCATTGTACGCCTGCCACAGATTGTACACGGTCAGATACTCGTCCGCTACAGCGTAGTACTGCCGGGCGGTGAGCAGCCACTGATCGTGGATCCTGGAGGCAGCGGGGGCGGTTTCGAAGAAGGAGAGGGCGTCGCCCGCCTTCTGCCGAATCATCTGAAGATAGGGTACGAGCTCGTCCTTCTTTTCATGAAGCACTTGAAACGCACCGCCCGGGAAGTTCTTCAGAGCCCTCTCCGTGCCTACCCTGTAGCAATAGAAATAGTATTCAAAATGCTTCAGAATCCGGTTGAAATAACTGGAACGGCTGTCGTCCATCATGATATCGCCGAGAGACCGCAGGGCAGTAAGCGCCGCGTGCGGTGCGTTCGGATAAGTGCGAAGGGCGTATTTTTTGTCAAAGCCTTCCGCATCGTCCACCGTGGATTTGTTCCATGCAACCTCGCTTAAGGTAAGGAAGTTTTTGTCGTAGCACAAATCGTAGGAGCCGTACGCCACCATTCCCTCAAAACCGTGCATATCCGCAAGTTTTAGACAAGCACGGATGTTCTCCGTATGCTCCGTGGGAATACACCAGCTGTAGTAGCCGGTGTAGGGCTTGATTTGGCTATGGAACAGACCGTTCACCCTGTCCGCCTTGCCCCAGAACAGCAGGGAGGGATCCTCATAGGTCCACCAGTCCAGCACTACTTCATCGTAGATGCCCTCGTCAATCAGCCGCTGCTTCAAATCCTCATTTACCACATCAAATTCGTCAAAGAGCATATCGTGCGCCACGTAAATGCGCTTCATACCCCGGGATTTCAGATGCTTGCATATGCGGATAAGATATTCCACCATCAGCTGCGCACGGGTGCTGTTTACGCACAGCGGACAGCGGCACTTGTAAGGCTCGCCCACCTCGTCAAGACCCACTGCAAAATCGGTGATTCCCTCCGGTTTGAGATATCGGTCGATAATCTCGTCGTAGAGGGAGAAGAGAATCTCAAATGTCTTTTCGTCCCTTGTGCAGAAGCCGTGGGGCTTGGGGGTGCCATTCTCCTCCTTTGCCGCCATTTCGGGGAACGTCCGGGGCAGGAGCGTATTGTGTCCAAGACTGTTGAAAAGGGGGTAAACGGTCACGTTTTTCTTTTTGCCGTAGCGAATGATGTGGGAGAAAAGATCCTCCTCGTACATAGTGGGCAGAAGATGCTCCTTGTGAATCCACTGTCCTTTCTGGACGGAATAGTATTTTATTGTCTTTTCCGTTTTCAGACGAGGATTGTTGCTGAGCGGTAGATACAGAAACTGCACCGGCGTGCCGTCGTACTGATAACTCCAGCATCCGTATACGGCGATGGCCAGATGATTGCATTTTGTCTCTGCCAGATAGTCCACCGCCTCCTGCCAGTCAGCAAGGGTCATAAACTCCGTA
>JAZQDY010000172.1:0-2368 GCA_045547015.1 Eubacteriales bacterium
CTTTTACATTTGGGAAATACCGGTCGATCTGCTCGCCCGTTAAGGCAGGCATGCCCCAGGTAGAAAAGAGATAGGTGATCTCTTTCGTTTCGGCTTCGTATTTTTCCAGATTGTCGGGACTCAGGATTTCGGGAATCGTGAAATCCAGCTCACTTTTTAACTGGGCGATCAGCTCGGGGGCATAGACCTCGTTAATTTTCGGCGTTCCGATAAAGGCGGCTTTTTTCATATGAGTTCTCCTTTGTGCGAGATGTTATTTCGTTCCGTTGAACAGATTCAGCTGTCCCAGATCCTCAAAATCCAGAAGATCGGACAGAATATAATTACTGACGAACATTCCCCTCGGTGTAAGGGCATACACGCCGTCCGCAAAGGTGGCAAAGCCGCCCCGGACGTAGCGCTCCATCTTTTTGCCGTAGACCTGGGTGAAAGAAAAGCCGAACCGGCGGATGAACTCCCGATCGGACAGTCCCGCCGTAAGGCGGAAGCGGAGCATGATATATTCCCCGATCCGCTCTCTCGGTGAGATCACGTCGTTTTCGTCGGTGAGCTTGATCCGGGAAGTGGGGATCTCCAGCCCGTTCATATACCGATCCAGATTGCGGATGAAGGAGAAGCGGCTGTCCCGGAAATAAGAATGGGCCGCTACGCCAAGTCCCAGATATTCATCACAGTTCCAGTATTTCAGATTATGCAGGCACTGATATCCCGGGCGGGCAAAATTGGACACCTCGTACTGGGCGTAACCGTTCTGCGCCAAAAACTCCACGGCGGCAAGATACATATCCGCCTCTTCGTCGTCGCTGGGAAACGGCAGACGGTCCCGCCGTTTGAACAGGGGAGTGCCCGGTTCCAGAATCAGATCGTAAAGCGAAATATGCTCCGGTGCCAGATGCACCACGTACCGAAGGGTACGCAGGAGGGATTTTTTCGTCTGATAGGGGATGCCGAACATCAGATCCACGTTGATATTTTCGATCCGGGCACGGCGGGCGGCACGGAAGCTCTGCTCGAAATCCTCTCTGCGGTGAATCCGTGACAAGGCGGCCAACTCATCGTTGTTGGCACTTTGGAGCCCCATGCTCAGTCGGTTGACCCCGGCGCGGCGAAGCCGATTCAGAAGCGGTGTATCCACCGTGGCAGGATTGGCCTCCACGGTAAACTCTGCCCCTTTGGTGAGGGAGAACTTCTGCCGTACGGCACGGATCACACGGAGAAGCAATTCCGGCGGCAAGGCGGTAGGCGTACCGCCGCCGATAAACACCGTATCCACAAGATAATCCTTGGCACCCGCTTTATAGGACTGCATATGAAGTAGCAGTGCGTTTACGTAACGCTCCATAACCTCCGGATTATTGGGGACGAAGGAAAAGAAATCGCAGTACGCGCATTTCTGACGGCAGAACGGGATGTGGATATACAGCCCCAGCCGGTTTCTCTCATACCGCGAAAGCGGGGAAGTTCCGTTCAGGCGGTTATCAAACAGCTGTATGCCCGGCATACGCACACTCCTTTCTCATGGAAAAGTTGGTCGGCGAAGCCGATGCGCCGAGTTCACGCGCATTCGTAAACGAACGCGGGGCGAACTCGACGAGTGGGATAGATGCTGTACAAGTACAGATGCAATTTATTCCCACTCGGTCAATCCTCGTCGTCCAGCTTGAGGACAGCCATGAACGCTTCGGGGGACACCTGGACGGAGCCCAACTGACGCATCTTCTTTTTGCCCTCTTTCTGCTTTTCCAGCAGTTTCTTCTTTCTCGTAATATCGCCGCCGTAGCACTTGGCAAGCACGTCCTTGCGGAGCGCCTTCACCGTTTCCCGGGCGATGACCTTGGAGCCGATGGCTGCCTGAATGGGAATTTCAAACAGCTGGCGGGGGATATTATCCTTCAGCTTTTCCGCAATGCGGCGGGCGCGTCCGTACGCCTTTTCTGAATGGACGATAAAGGTCAGAGCGTCCACGATCTCCCCGTTGAGGAGGAAGTCCAGCTTCACAAGACTCGACGGCTCGTAGCCCTTGATCTCATAATCCAGCGACGCATAGCCCTTGGTGCGGCTCTTCATGGTATCAAAGAAATCGTAAATGATCTCGTTCAGCGGCAGGGTGTAGTGCAGTTCTGCTCTGCCCGCGTCGATATATTTCATATCGTGGAACGTACCCCGTCTGTCCTGGCACAGCTCCATAATATTGCCCACGAATTCTGTAGGCGTGATAATGCTGGCGGAAACTACCGGCTCTGCCGCCGTCTCGATCCGCTCCGGCGGCGGATAGTTGGAGGGATTGTCCACCCGGAGCAGCGTTCCGTCGTGAAGAGTGACCTCGTAGATAACGGAGGGAGCGGTGGTGATCAGATCCAGATTGAAC